>DATLUU010000772.1:0-7859 GCA_035577885.1 Verrucomicrobiia bacterium | reverse complement strand
ACGAATTCGGCCGTCGCCTGGGCGTGGCACACAAGGTCGCGAGCCGGTAGCGCTCTGGCGAAAGGGTCATTGAGCTGACCGCGGGAATCCGTCGATGAGGCACACACGGCCTTCGCGCAGGCGAACGCGATGCATGACGATGCCGAGCTCGCTCTCGAAGCGGGACACCAGCCGCACCTCGTCCGCGGTCATCAGCGTCGTTGCCCACCCCTTGGCCCCCGCGCGCCCGGTGCGGCCCACGCGATGCAGATACGACTTGCTCTGCGTCGGCACGTCGAAGTTGACGATGTTCGCGACGCCCGCGATGTCGAGCCCGCGCGCGGCCACATCGGACGTGATCAGCGCGCGCACCCGGCCACTGCGAATGGCGTCCATGGCCTGCTGGCGATCCCGCTTGTCGGCGGCGGCATGAAGATTCGCCACCGAGATCTGATGATGGGCAAGTTTCGCCGCCACCGTCTCCGCCGTTTCGTTGCGGTGCACGAAGATCATCACGCGCCCCGGGGGCAGCGCGTGCAGTAGTTTGCGCAGGATATCCGGCTTGTCGCGCTCCTCACACACCAGGTAGCCGTGTTCGATGTTCTCGTTCACCGTGCCCGCCCCCGTCCGCAGCATGACGACGTCGGGCGCGAGCGTGGCGATCGCTTCCGCGCTCTCCGGTTGCTCGGTCGCCGATGCGAACACCAGCTGCCGCCCCGCCGGCGTGGCCTGGATGATCGCGCGCACGTCGGGGAGGCTCTCGTCGAGCAGCAAGCGGTCCGCCTCGTCGATGACGACGACGCGGATCGCGGGCGTCTTCAGCTTGCGCATCGCGATCAGGTCACGAATGCGCCCCGGCGAGCCGACGACGATGTGCGGCTTCTGCTTCAGCTTGTCGATCTGGCGCTCCGTCGACGTGCCGCCGATGAGCAGCAGCGTGCGGACCGGCCAACCGGCATGCTGCGCGAGATCGGTGCACTGGCGCTGGATCTGGATCGCCAGCTCGTGGGTCGGCGCGATCACCACCGCCTGCGTCGCCTCGCGCTGCACATCGAGGCGGCTGAAGATCGGCAACAGGTAGGCCAGCGTCTTGCCCGTGCCGGTCTCGGAGTTCAGATAGGCATCGCGGCCCCCCAGCAACGCCGGCAGGGCCGCGACTTGGATCGCCATGGGCTCGGTGATGCGTTGCTTGGACAGGGCGGCGACGAGCTCGGGATGCACGCCGATTTCGGCGAAGGTCGCGGCGCGGCTCACTCCGGGGGCCGTATGATCCCGGCCTCGCGCCGTCTGGCCCAGCGGTCGAGCCATCCGACAAACCCGCGCGGCGTCCGAATCGCGAAGTCTTTCGCCGTCGCCAATCGGCCATCGAGCAGGAGCGATTTCGGCTGGTGATACGTGCCGAAGCACCAATCGGGGACCGGTAAGCCGAAGAACCCCGAGATCGCCTCGTTGCAGCCGATGTTGGCATGGTGCATGAGGTGGAAGCCGTAGAGGCGACGCCAGAAGGCTCCGAACCTGGGATGCTCGGTGGCGTTCTTCCACCACTCGTACGGCCAATGATCGATCGCGTGAAGAACCTCGTACAGGATCAGCGACCAGGCGATGGCCGCATAGCCTGGAAGCAGGATCGGCAGCCTGGGCAGGAGGAGCTGAAGGCCGGCCAGGAGCGGCGTGAACAGCACCCAGAACGCGAGCAGGGCATAGACCGGAAAGTCCGAGTCGGGATACTGCTCTTCGCGGGTGATCGGATACTCGTTCAGGACCACCCGGTCCGAGCCGGGCTCCACCGGCCGGAGACGAATGGGGGTGAGGCTGTGATGGTGCCGATGCCCCCTCGCGAATCGTTGCAACCACCACACGGTCACGCCATGGAGAACGTAGCGATGGAAGAACCATTCGAAGAATGCGATGAAGAGGTGCATTCCGAGAAAGGCCAGACCGAAAGCCCAGAATCCCGCGCCCACGGTCATCGCCCATAGCTTCGGAAACAGCGCTTTCAGGGCGAAAGCGACAATGGCGAGCTGGATCGCGACGACAAGCGCGAACCGGGCGATGGAGAACCGTCTTCGGGACTTGACCAGGCAACCACTCCTTGCGCGCGATCGTTCAACAGTGCGGCGCCCCTGGACCGAGGAGTCCTGGGAACCACGAGGATGGCGTCACCGACGCTCGCCGGGACTCCCCCGAAATCTAGCGAAGTCGGAGTTCGCCGCCAACTCGGCGGCAGGGGGGTTCTGATCGGGTGAATTGACCGGCTGTGCGGGCGCCGCCGCTCGTCAGTGCGCGAGCAGGGATCGAAGCGTGACCGGCGGGGGCGGGCAGCCGCGATCGGCGTTCACTTCGAAGCGGCCCGCGCCGCGCTCGCTCACCAGCGCACCCACATAGCGCGAATCGTCGCGAGCGGCGGCGAACGCCCCGCGATAGCGGTCGATCTCGACATCCCCGTCCAGCACGCGAATGTCGGCCGCGAGCTCCTGCCCTGGACACGATACGTAGCCATCCGGGTAGTCCAGGCGCAACGTCATCGTTCCATCGTAGCCCGTGCGCCTCGGGCGGCCGCTCGAGATCCGATCCGCCCATCCGGTCAGCGTCCCCGTCGCCTCCAGGGTGCCGGGGCTTCCCGCGGACAGCGCGAATTCGGCGTGGTGCGAGAGTTGCACGTCGAAGCCATTCTCGAGCGCATAGCCCGGGTCGGTCGCGTAGTGATGACGCCGGATACTCACCTCCATGCGCGCCCGGTCCGCCGTCATCAGATCGGGCTGCACCACGCCGGCGCGAAGGAACACGGCCTCGATGGTCACGGTGGTCTGGTTTCGGATCTCGGTGCTCGAGGCACCATTGCCTACATAAGTCGTCTGCCAGCCGTCGGACACGAATCGCCACGCTCCGCGGGTGGCGTCATAGCTCCAGGGCGGCGTCAGCCGGCCATCGTGGGCCCAATCGGAGGCGATGACTTCGGTGACGAAACGGGAGAACTCGAGCACGTCGACGGGCTCGCTCATCACGCCGGACTCGGCCCCGCCCGAAGGCGGGGACGGTGCGGTCACACCGTGCGGGGCGCGTCCGCAGGAGGACATCAGCACGACCGACACGGCCAGCAGCGCCGCGAGCGTGCGGACCGCATGCGGCCGGGGGTGGCTCCAGTTCGCCGGGATCATGGACCTTCCGATTCGAGAGGAACCCTGACCTGCTGAATCATGATAACCCGGCGGGGTCGCCGAGTTCCGTCGAAATGAGGGGCACCACGCCCGCGGTGGAGCGGTCGGCGCGTCTCCTAGGGTCGCTTCCGCAGGACGTAGGCTGCCGTGAACAGCGCCTCGGCCGTGACGGCGGCGACGCCCAGCGGCTCGAGCCACGCATCCGGCTCGGCCGCGATGCCCGGCAAGCCGACGCTGCGGCTCGCCACGTACGCGACGATGGAACCGAGCGCGATCACGAGACCCAGGTTCCAGCTCCAGCGGTAGTTCCGGAACAGCCCGATCACGACGACCAGGCACCCCAGCGCGTTCGCGTGGAACAGCACGCCCTTATAGGTGGCCTCGGTGTAGCTGTCCGGGGCATCCACCAGGTGGATCACGCCGGTCGCGATCATCGTCATCACACCAAGCCACAACAGCGCTTTGTCTCTGCCCGCCATGATTGCTCTCCAGGTTTCTACGGCCAACCCGACACAGCAGGCATCGGGCGCGCCTGCGTACCGACATGATGAATGCGAATTGTATTTGTTGACTATGCACGAATCAATGACCTAATGGAGCCCTGATCGTTGGCGGAAGCCTAGCTCAGGCGGTACAGGTATTCCTCGACGGCGTCGGGCGAGGTCGTGGCGTCCCCCATCCGCACGAAGCCATTCTTCTCGAGCACGCGACACGATCCGATGTTGCGCGCCGCGACGAACGCGTGGAGCGGACGCGCGAGATCGTGGTCGAGGAACTCCGCGAGGGCCGCGCTCGCGATTCCGCGCCCCCAGTACTCGCGGCCGATCCAATAGGCGACCAGGCGTCGCTCGTCCTGCAACCAGCTCGAGACGTAGCCCGCGACCCGGTCATTCCACACGATCGTCTGCTTGCAGCACGTGGGGACGCCCAGGACCTTCGTTCTCCAGTGCGCGAGGAAGATGGTCCAATCCTCGCGCGCGTGAAATGCCGCCATGCGCGTCGACTCGGGGTCGAGCTGCTGCTGGTAGAAGATCGGCAGGTCCGCCTCGACCACATCGCGCAGCATGTGATCCTCCATCTTGCCATCCCACGCCCGCCAGCGAAGCCGGATCAGCCTCGAGCGAACCTCACTTCGTGGCGTGTGCCTTCGCCAGGCTGTCGCGCGCGGGAAAACCGCGGACGTAGGCGACCAACTGCCATATCTGCGTCTTGTTGAGCGAGCCTCCCCATGCCGGCATCATCGCGGACAGCTTCTCGGATGCTCCTCCATCCTTGATCACCTCGAACAGCTCCCCGTCGTTCTCGGACCTGAGATTCTTCGTCGAGGTGAAGTCGCGGGGGCGCGGCTTGAGCGCCGCGCCCGCCGGACCATCGCCATGCCCGCCCGCGCCGTGGCAGGGCACGCAATACTTCGCGAACGACTTCCCGCCCGCCGCGATCGAGGCCGAATCGGTGGGGGCGCGCTGAAGCGCCTCATGCACCTCGTGCGCGTCCTTGGGCTTGCCAGCCGCCGCCGGCCGGATGAGCAGCGCGCACAGGCATGCCAGAAGGAGCGAGCCGGCCGCAACACTTCCCGGGATCCGTTTCATCAACACTCCTCGTTTGCGATCCAGTGTCGTGGGGCGGCCGTTCGCATCGTGTGTCCTCAATACCCGAGGTGTGCGTAGATTTGCACCTCGTCCGCAACGGGCTCGGTGAGATTGTCCTCAATTGCGTTGTGCAGCTTGAACGTCGCATGCGTCCAGTCGAGCGCGATCTTGGCGTTCGGGTTGAGGAAGCAGGACAGGTTCAGCTCGGTCTGGGTGTCGTCACCTTTCTGCGCCACGACGTCGCTCGTGCCCACGTGCCGGATCTCGTACCGCCCCGTGATCAACCAGTGGCTCGAGGGGTCCACGAACATGAGCGCCTCCAGCAGACCGCCGTTCAGCGTCATCGTCCCCGTGCCGGTGCCGCTGGTCTTCGGTACGTCCTCGAAGCTCTCGTACGTGTAGCCCGGGATCACCGCCCAGCGGGCCTTGTTGAGATAGGCGCTCACCTGCGCCATGAGATGGTTCGACGCCGTCTTGTCGGCGACGCGCGGGTCCTGGCGGTCCATCCACACGCGTCCGCTCACGAGCTGGCCGCCCTTCACATCCTTCATCAGCCAGCCGTACCAGTTCTCGAGATTGTTGAGGCTCGTGGCGCCGGCCTTGCCGGTCGTGCGCTCGCTGTTGTTCAGGCCCACCGCATACGTCCAGGTGGACTTCATGCCATTCAGCTCCACCCCCTGCCCGTCGAGCGTCACCGGATTGATGTAGCCGTTGAGCGTCGTCTTCCGCGAATCCGCCAGGTAGGGGATCTCGGCGTCGTAGATGCCCGCTTTGATGTTCATGGCGCCGTTCTTCGCCACGTCATCGAACTGGACGAACGCCATGCCGCTCTCGAGCGTTCCACCGGCACCGTTCGCGAAGCCGTTGTCGAAGTGGAACGTGATGTTATCGGCCAGCGTGCCGGCCATATGGAACTCCACCGCGTTCTGAACGAAGCTCGTCGTGCTGGCATGCACGCGGCCGCCGGCGCCGGTCGTGTCGTTCTCCTCGGCATTGAGGTACTGGATGCCGACGTTTCCGACGAGCGACAGCGGAAACTCCTTCTCATCCCACGGCGCCTTGCCCTTCTCGCCGTCCAGCCGATAGCCGTTCTGACGGAACTTCATGCCGAAGGCGTTCAAACGCGGAAACGCCATGTGGCACTGCGTGCACTGGAAGCTGTACTTGCGGGCGAACAGCGGCAGCGCATTTCCCGATCCGGGCATGAGGCAGAGCTGGAGCAGCCCGACGGCGGGAGCCACCACGAGGAGGAAGCGGAGCATGCGCATCATCTTGAACCTCGCATGAGTGGAAGTTCATTCGGACGTCACCACCTCTGCGTATTCCCAGGACCATGCTGATGACGTCCACACACCGGGGCTCTGGGCGGGGAACTCACGGCGGCGCGCGGCTTCACGTCGGGCCCCGGGAACGCAAGTCAGCGCTCGAAGCGCGGAGGGTCCACTGGGTACGCGGTGGCGGCGGACGGGCGGGCGAAGCTGCAGCTCCCACTCGAACGCAGATCCCAGAAGCGCGCGTCCATGGCGCGCAGCGTGATCGCTGGATCACTCGTCAAGCCCCCACGATCGCTCGAACGACAACGCCACCAGCCTATGGCCCGGGCGAAGCCCGTCAGCGTGGTACGGAAGTCTACCGCCGCGCAGGTCTCTTGGGGAGCGTCTGCTAGAATTCCCGCCCATGCGCCAACTGTTCGAGCCGGACGCAAGGTGGGCGATGCCACCGCTCCGAGCCTCCATGGCACCACGGCTCCTGGGGCCGTTGTTGTGGGTGCTGCTGTGCTCGCTCCCCCGGTCGGGGCTGGCGGCGACGGGCTCGTGGCTCCACTTCCAGTCGGACAACGGCGGCCTGTCCGGGTTCGGCACCGCGACCGCGATCGACACCCGGCGCGGCGAAGCGGTGATGTTCGGGATGTGGAACTACCCCGTTTGCTTCCAACTCAACTGCACGCCCTACACGAACTTCGACCTCACGGCATTCGCACGATTCGATCCGGATCCGGTGGTGCCTCGGCCGTCCACTCTCCCGGGTTCGCCGAGCGCGCGCGAGAACGCCTGTGCGGCGTACGATTCCCTGGCCGACCAGGTGTGGTTGTTCGGGGGACGATTCGCGGTCGATTCGCTGTGCACCGAGTACGGCTGCCCGAATCGGCCATCGCTGGACGATCTGTGGCGACTCGATCTTGCGGCGCAAACCTGGCACGAGGTTGCGGTCACCGGCTTGCGCCCGGCGGCGCGCTACGACGCCGCCCTGGTCGTCGACCCGATCGGGCACCGATTGTTGTTGTTCGGTGGACACGACTCGACCGGCACCGCGTACGGCGACCTGTGGTCGATCCCGCTCGCGGGGCCCTATGTATGGTCCGAGATCCATCCAGCGGGCGTTGGCCCGTCTGCGCGCTGGTCCGCGAGCGCGCTATGGGATCAGGCCCGTCAGCGACTGCTGTTCGTGGGAGGTGCCGACGCATCGGGAAGCGTGACCGATGTCTGGTCCCTCAACCTCGTCGGACCGCTGGCGTGGTCGACTGTTCCGGTAGCGGGAACCGCTCCCACTGAAGTGATCCACGCCGCCCTCGATGTCACCCGTGACCTGGTTGTGGCATTTGGCCTTCCCGCGACCGTCACGACATTCGACCTTTCGAGCTCGCCCACCTGGACGCCGCTCGATGCCCCCGGTGGACCACAGTCCCTCCGTCCCGGAGGATTCGGATACGACCCCGTGCACGACGTCATCTGGCTGCCCTATGCAGAGGCGACGAGCATCCCGGGGGAGGCGGAGCACTGGCTGCTGACGTTGGCCCAACCGCCCGCGATCAAAGCGCTCGATCCCGTGCTCGATTCCGTCCGCTACTGGCACGGGTTCGAGAGGCAATGGTGGCGCCTGCGTCCGCAGCATCCCGGCTACAGTTCCGTGGAAGTGCAGGTGCGTGTGGGCGGAACTTGGTCCGACTTTTCGCCGACCCAGCCCGCGCCGGATACTTCAGAAGGAGGGGTGATGACCGGCCTCTATCCGTCGCGCCCCGCGGGGGAGGCCTACGCGAGCCGGATGGCGTGGACGGAAGGCGGCTTTCGAGTGACCGGCGGAGAAACGTCATTGCAGGCGCCGCCCGGGCCGGTGGACATGCAGTTCAGCGTCG
>DATLUU010000771.1:0-3316 GCA_035577885.1 Verrucomicrobiia bacterium | reverse complement strand
GTTCAAGGCGGGCGAGCTGGCACTGCGTTCGGCGCACTGGGCGCGCCTGCCGAGCGTGGTGCTGCAGGGCTCGTGGACACCGCAGTCGGTGACCTCGTCCCACTTCAACGTCGACTTCGTGTCCCCGATCGATTCGTTGCAGGACGCCTCGAGCAAGACGAAGGGCGACTACCGCGGCAGCATTGCGGTGAGCATGCCCATCTTCGACGGCTTCCTCACCGACTCGCGCGTGGCCGCCGCGCGCAGCCAGATGATCAACGCCAAGGAGACCCGCGACGCGCTGCTGCGCAACCTCGAGAGCGAGGTGCGCCAGTCGCTCCTGAGCTACCAGGAGGCCACCGAGCGCGAGGCGCTGGCGCGGCGGGCGATGGAATCGGCTTCCGAGAACATGAATCTCGTCCAGCAGAAGTACAACGTCGGCTCGGCCACCATCCTCGACCTGATCGACGCTCAGCTGCAGTTGCAGCGGTCGGCGAGCGAGCTGGTGAGCGCGCTCGCCGACATCCGCGTGGCCGAAGCGCTCGTCGATCGGGTCCGCGGCAAAGGTGAGTGAGAGGAGCGTTTCGCGCGCATGAAGAAGAAATGGATCTGGATCGCGCTCGGCGCGATCGTGCTGGTGGCGATCATCGGCCTGGGGGCGGTCCGTAACGCCAAGGGCAAGGTGCAGTCCGTGCAGATGGCGAAGGTGCGGCGTGAGGACGTGACCTCGCGCGTGCGCGCGCCCGGCAAGATCGAGGCCAAGACGCAGGTCAAGATCAGCGCCGACATCATGGGCAAGGTCGTCATCCTGAACGTCAAGGAGGGCGACCCGGTGAAGAAGGGCCAGCTGCTGCTGCAGCTGGACGACACCCAGTACCGGAGCGCGCACGATCAGGCGGCCGCGGCGCTGTCGTCGGGCAAGGCACGGGTTCTCCAGGCGACGTCGGCGCTGCGCGTCTCCGATGCGAACTACACGCGGCAGAAGGCGTTGTTCGAGCAGAAGCTGCTGTCGCAAGCGGAGTGGGACCAGGCCACCGACGCGCACGAGGCGGCGGCCGCGGCGCTGGCCACGGCACAGGAGGAGGTCACGAGGGCCACGGCCGCCTTGGCCGGCGCTGCGGATAACCTCGCCAAGTGCCGGTTCGTGGCGCCGTTCGACGGCGTCCTGAGCGCGCTCAACGTGGAAAAGGGCGAGATCGTCATCACCGGGACCATGAACAACCCCGGCACCCAGATCATGACCGTGTCGGACCTGTCGGGCATGCTGGTGCGCGCCGAGGTCGACGAGACCGACGTCGTGGACATGAAGCTCGGCCAGAAGGCCAAGATCTCGGTGGACGCGTTCCCGGACACGACGTTCGCCGGCACGGTCACGGAGATCGGCAACACCGCGAAGGCGTCCACCATCTCCACCGTGGCGGGCCAGACCAACTTCGAGGTGAAGGTGGCGTTCGACGACAACGTGCCGCAGGTGCGCCCGGGCATGACCGCGGATGTCGACATCGAGACCGCGACGCATCCGAAGACGCTCGCGGTTCCGATCCAGGCGGTGATCATCCGCACCCAGAGCCAGCTCGACCGCGCCGCGCGCGGCAAGATGGCAGGCGGTCCCAAGAGCGCCCAGGCCAAGACCGGGAAGAACAAGGTGGCGTCGTTCGGCGCCGAGGACGACACCGCCGGCAAGAAGGACCCCGAGCTCACCGGGGTCATGGTCGTGAACGGTGAGATGACAAAGTTCGTTCCCGTCAAAGCCGGGATCGCGAGCGAGACCATGCTCGAGGTGTCCGGAGACGTGAAAGAAGGCGACGTCGTGGTGTCCGGGCCATACAAGGCCTTGCGCGAGATCAAGCCGGGCGTCAAGGTGAAGCGTGAGCAGCCAGGTGGTGGTGGGCCGCGAGGAGGCAAGTGAGAGCCCCATGCTGATCCAGATCCGTGATCTCCACCGCGTCTATCAAGTCGGTGAGGACCAGGTGCGCGCCTTGAACGGCGTGGACCTGGACATCGACGTCAACGAGTACGTGGCGATCATGGGTCCTTCGGGATCGGGGAAGTCCACGCTCATGAACATCCTCGGCTGCCTCGACACGCCGAGCCAGGGCTCGTACATGCTCAAGGGCAAGGAGATCGCCGAGCGCACCGACGACGAGCTGGCGCGCATCCGCAACGCCGAGATCGGCTTCGTATTCCAGACCTTCAACCTGCTCGCACGCGCGGACGCGCTGCACAACGTCGAGCTGCCGCTCGTGTACGCGGGGCTGAAGCACGAGGAGCGCCGCAAGCGAGCTCGTGAGTCGCTCGAGCTGGTGGGCCTCGGCGACCGCATGAAGCACCGCCCGAACGAGCTCTCCGGCGGCCAGCGCCAGCGCGTCGCGATCGCGCGCGCGCTCGTGAACAAGCCCAGCATCATCCTCGCCGACGAGCCCACCGGCAACCTGGACTCGCGCACGGGCGAGGAGATCATGGCCGCGTTCGAGGCGATCTGGAAGGCGGGCAACACCGTGATCCTGGTCACGCACGAGCCGGACATCGCGGATCACGCCCGGCGCGTCGTGCGCATGCGCGACGGGAAGATCGAGAGCGATCTCGTGAACCCGAACCCGCGCTCGGCCATCGTGCCTGCGGAGAAGAACGGCGCGGAGACGGAGTGAACCTCCGCGAGAGCATCGGGATCGCCCTCGGCGGCATCCGCGCGAACAAGCTGCGCTCGTTCCTGACGCTGCTCGGCATCATCATCGGCGTCGCCTCGGTGATCGCGGTGGTGTCGTTCGTCGAGGGGCTCAACCGCTTCGTCACCCAGAAGCTCTTGAACGCGGGCGCCAACGTGTTCGTGGTCGACAAGTACGGGTTCATCACCAGCCAGGAGGAGTTCGACGAGGCGCGCAAGAACCCCGACGTCACCCTGGACGACGCCGAGGCGCTGCGCGAGGGCATGCACCACGCCAGCATGGTCGTGGCCCAGGCCGGCTCGATCGCCCCGCTCCGCTTCCGCAGCAAGGTGATGAACGCGGTGGGGGTGAACGGCCGCAGCGCCGGCTACGACGTCGTCGACGACATCACCATCGAGCACGGCCGGCACCTGAGCGAGTTCGACGACACCGAGCGGCGGCCGGTGGCCGTGATCGGGCCCGAGGTCGCCGAGGAACTGTTCGGCACGCTCGATCCGCTCGGGCGGGTGATGCGCATCGGCCGCTACGAGTTCGAGGTCGTCGGCGTCACCCAGGCGAAGGGCAAGATCTTCGGCCAGTCGCAGGACCGCTTCGTCACCGTGCCGATCCACACCTTCCAGAAGTACTGGCAGGAGCGTGGCTCGTTCCAGCTCTCGGTGAAGAGCGTCGAC
>DATLUU010000770.1:0-3484 GCA_035577885.1 Verrucomicrobiia bacterium | reverse complement strand
CGGCCGCGGCTTTCAGCATCAGCGGCCAGCCGATCGTGCGCGCGAGGCTCTTCACCTCGTCGCGCGAGCCGACCGGGCCCTCGGAGCCGGGCACGACAGGCACGCCCGCCGCGAGCGCCGCCTTCCGCGCCGCGAGCTTGTCGCCGAGCGCGGCGATCGTCTCCGGCGAGGGGCCGATGAACACGATGCCGGCCTTCGCGCACGCGCGCGCGAACGCCTCGTTCTCCGCGAAGAAGCCATAGCCAGGGTGGATCGCGTCGGCGCGCACGCTCCTGGCCAACTCGAGCACGCGCTCCATGTGGAGATAGCTCTCGCTCGAGGGCCCGGGGCCGATCGGATAGGCCTCGTCGGCCATCAGCACGTGGAGCGCCGTGCGGTCCGGCTCGCTGAAGAGCGCGATGCTCGTGCGCCCGGTCTCGCGCAGCGTGCGGATGATGCGCACCGCGATCTCGCCGCGGTTCGCGATCAGCACGCGGTGGAGCCGCATCAGCTCTCCAGCACGACGCACGCCACGCCGAGGCCGCCGTCGTGCGAGAGCGTGAGGTGCGAGCGCGTGGCGCCCATGGCGTTGAAGCGCTCGAGCGCCGCGCCCGAGAGCTTCAGGAGCGGCACGCGCCCACCGGGCTGGACGACTTCGATCTGCGTCCAGCCGATGCCGCCGGCGATGCCGGTGCCGAGCGCCTTGCTCGCCGCCTCCTTGGCGGCGAAACGCGCCGCCAGGTGCGGCAGCGGGTCCTTGAAACCGCGGCAGTAGGCCAGTTCGTCGGTCGTGAACAGCCGCCGCTCCATGCGAGCGCCGAACCGCTGGAGCGATTCGGCGATGCGCTCGACCTTGCAGACGTCGATGCCGATGCCGCGAACGGGCACGAGGGTCTCCGGTGGGCGTGCACTGGGGTGCGGAAGACGGCGAATCTAGGGACGCCGTCCGCGCGAAGCAACTACATCCCCACCTCGATCCCGAGCCTCACCGAGCGCGGGTTGCGCGCGAGCCGGGGGTCGTTCACCGGCACCCAGCCGCCCGCGCCGCCGTTCAACCGCGAGTCCCAGAACCCACCGCCGCCGTTGCCGGTCTCGGTGCGGTAGCCGGCGTAGTCGTCGCGCTGCGAGTTGATGAGTGGGTTCGGGAACCCGACGACGCTCACCCTGTCGTCGCCGCGCCCGTCGAACAGGTTCCGCACGTCGATCAGGAACCGCGCGCGGTGGAGGATCGCCGGCTCGAGCCGCAGCGCGATGTCGGTGCGCTCCGTCCACGGCAGCTGCCGCGAGTTGACCGCGGAGAGGTCGGGCGTGACGAGCGGACCGCTCGTCTGGCCGGTGTAGGACGTGGTCGGCGTCCAGCGCGCCCCCGAGGCGAGCTGCGTCACCCACGCGAGCGTGAACAGGTGCGGCGCGCGCCACACCGCATCGAAGCCGAGCATGTGTCCACGGTCCCAGTCGAGCGGGTGCTCGGCGATCGGCAGCGGCCGCGGGCCGAACGGCGGGCCGTAGTACCAGCCGTCGGGCCCGGAGATCGTGCCGTACGCGGCCATGTACGTGTAGCGGAGCGAGAACTCGCCGTTCAAGAACGCGGTGAGCGGACCGCCATGACGGGGCGCCGCGGCGCCGGCGCGGCGTGGGCCCGCGAGCAGCGCCAGCTCGATGCCCGTGGCGTGGCCATACTCCGCGTTCGAGTACTCGGCGCGGAACGTGTTCGCGAAGAAGGGATCGTTGACGATGCCGATCTGGCCATAGAGGTCGCGGTGGAACGCCGACGCCTGCGCCGCCCAGCGCTCGTTGAACAGGTGCTTCACCGTGGCCTGGTACGTGACCAGCTCGCTCGGCTCGAGCGCCGGGTTCCCGAGCGGGTGGCGCGCGTAGATGATGTAGCGGTTGTCCGAGAGGTACTCGCGCCCGGGCGGCTGGTGGATGCGCGCGTAGCTGAACGACATCGCATCGCGCACGGAGATCGGGAACGCGAGACCGAGCCGCGGCGACACCGTCGCTATCGCCCCCGGCGAGCCCGCGAACGCCGGCGCCGTCCCGCCGGGTGGAACGCCGAGCGGAAGGCTCGCGTCGCCGCCGGCACTGAACACCTGGAGCCGCAGGCCGCTGTTGACCACGAGCCCTTCGCGCTCGTAGCGATTCTGCAGGTAGGCCCAGCCGCCGGGCGCGATGGTGTGGAACGCACGCACGGTGTCGATGAGCACGTTCGATGGCAGCGCGCTGTCCAGTTCGAAGTAGTCGACGTCGTCCCAGAGCACGCCGGCGCCGAATCCCCAGCGGCTCTTCGGCGACTGGACGTACGAGCCGGAGAACGCCGCCTGCACACGATCGCTGCGCGTGCGCTTGTAGTAGGGCCACACGCCGGCATAGGCGCGGAACGCGTCACGCACGGGATCCATCGTGTCGCCGAAGCGCACCTTGTCCGCGGGGTTCACGTCCTGCGGGTCCTTCACGAGCCCTGGCGACGTGAGCTCGGTCGCGTGCTGCCAGGACACGGCGAGCCGCCACTGCGCGCCGGGCCCGAACCGGCTCACCTGCCCGAGCATCGTCAGCCGGCGCGCGTCGGTCATGGGCTGGTGGTCCGGGGCGCGATAGAACGTGGTGAAACTGTCGATGTAGCCCGGGCACAGCTCGCACGGGACGTTGTAGAAGTAGTTAATGAGGCTGTCGTTCCAGGTGATCATCGGGTCGTACGGCATGGTGACGACGCGCGAGCCCATGGCCTCGATCGAGAACGACTGCGGGGATGCGACGGGGGCGAGCTTGGCCCAGCCCAGCACGTGGTTGTCGTTCCTCCAGCCCACGGTGTGGCCCCCGAGCAGCTCCTCGCGGCCGCGCGAGGGGCGTTGCGGCAGGAACTGGTCGTCGAGCCGCATCTCGGCGGCGCCGGCGATCCCCAGCCCGGCGATCTCGAGCGGCGTGGACGCGCGGCCGCCCAGCCAGTCGTACGCGGTGCCCATCCGCCCCGTGGACAGCCAGCGCAGCGCGCCGCTCGGATGCTCGCCCGGGTTGATCGTGTGCACGTCGAGCACGCCCGCGAGCGCGCCGGTGTACTCGGCGTCGAGCCCGCCCGCGAGCAGGTCGGCGCGCTGCACGGCGAGCAGCGGGAACTCGGGAGCGCGGTCTCGCAGCGGCTCGTTGAGCGTGAGCCCGGCGAGCGTCACCTGTGTCTCGCCCGCGCGTCCGCCGCGCACGTGCAGGTCCTCGCCCACGGCGACCACGCCGGGTTGGAGCGCCAGCGCCTGGGTGAGGCTCGTGACCGGCAGGTCGCGCAGCGCGTCGGCCGAGACCGTGTGCACGGTCGCGTTCGAGCGCAGGTCGTGGACGCGGCTCGCGGACACCTCGACCGCGGGGAAGCGGCGCACCACATGGGAAGTGTCGCGCACCGAGACATGGGACGTGTCGGCGGGCGCGGTGGCGCTGGAATCGAGCGCGGCGGCGGCGAGCAGCACGGCAAGGAACGGGTTCAAAAGGTGCGAGCCCTCGTGTCGTGCGACGCCCG
>DATLUU010000769.1:0-2102 GCA_035577885.1 Verrucomicrobiia bacterium | reverse complement strand
GGATGCCGTGGCCCAGGTTCATGATGTGGCCGGGCTCCTGGCCCGCGGCGTCCAGCACCGCCAGCGCGCGCTCGCGAACGCGCTCGGGGGGCGCCAGGAGCGCGGCGGGATCGAGGTTCCCCTGGAGCGCGACGCGGCCGCCGGTGCGCCGGCGCGCGACGTCGAGCCGCGTGCGCCAGCACAGGCCGATCACATCGGCGCCGGTCGAGGTCGCCAGCTCCAGCAGGTGGTCGGCCGCGGGGGCGAAGTAGATCACCGGCACGTGGTCGCGGCGCGGGCTCCGCAGGCCGCGGATGACGCGGCGCACCGCCGGGAGCACGAACGACGTGTAGTCGGCGGGCGACAGGATCCCCGCCCAGGAATCGAAGATCTGCACCGCTTCGGCGCCGGCGGCGATCTGCAGGTTCAGGTGCTCGATCACGAGCGCGGTGAGCTTCTCGAGCAGCGAGTCGAGCGCCGCGGGGTCGGCGGCGCGCAGCGCGCGCACGGCCGTGAATCCGTCGTGCCCGTGCCCCTCGGTCAGGTAAGCGGCGAGCGTGAACGGCGCGCCGGCGAAGCCGATCACCGGCACGCGGCCCGAGAGCTCGCGACGCAGCAGCGCCACCGCATCGGCCACGTACGGTGCCACCTCGGCCAGCGGTCGCGCGCTCAGGGCTTCGATCTCGGCCGAGCTGCGGATCGGCTTCGCGATCCGTGGCCCGGGGTCGAAGGCGAGTTCGCAGCCGAACGCCTCGAGCGGCAGGAGGATGTCGGAGAAGATGATCGCCGCGTCGAGGGGGAAGCGCCGGAGCGGCTGCAGGCTCGCCTCCACCGCCATCTCGGGCGTGCGGCACAGCGTGAGGAAATCGGCGCGCGCGCGCAGCTCGCGATACTCGGGCAGGTAGCGGCCGGCCTGGCGCATGATCCAGAGCGGCGTGCGATCGACGGTCTGGCGCCGGCAGGCGCGCAGGAAGCGGTCGTTCATGCCGCCTCCGCCAGCGCCGCACGCGCGGCGGCGAGCGTCATCTCCACTTCGGGTTCACCATGGGCCGCCGACGTGAACGCGGTCTCGAACGGCGACGGCGGCAGCAGCACGCCGCGCGAGAACATGCCGCGGTGGAAGGCTGCGAACCTCTCCCGGTCGACGCCGCCGGCATCGTCCCAGGAGCGCACCCCCTTCTCCGCGAGCACCACGGTCCACATGAAGAACACCGACCACATCGAGTTCACGCGTTGCACGCACATGGGGACGCCGGCCTCGCGCGCGGCGGCCTCGAGGCCCTGCGCCAGCCGCTCGGTGGTGCGAGCGAGCCGGCTCCAGAGCTGGGGGTCCGCATCGAGCGCGTCCTGCACCGCGAGCCCCGCGGCGATCGACAGCGGGTGGGCAGCGAACGTGCCTGCCTGGTAGACCGGCCCCTCCGGCGCCATCAGCCGCATGAGATCGCGCCGCCCTCCGTAGGCCGCGAGCGGCAGGCCGCCGCCCAGGGCCTTGCCGAGGAGCACGAGATCGGCGCGCACGCCGAACAGGCTCGAGGCACCCCCGGGACCGAGCCGGAAACCGGTGATCACCTCGTCGAAGACGAGCAGCGCGCCCGTGGTGTCGCAGCGCGCGCGCAGGCCCTCGAGGAAGCCGGGCTCGGGAGGGACGCAGCCCATGTTGCCGGCGACCGGCTCCACGAACACCGCCGCGATCTTGCCGTCGGCATCGTGGAACGCCCGGTCCACGTCGTCGAGGTCGTTGTAGCGCGCGACGAGCGTGTCGCGCACCGCGCCCTCGGTGACGCCGGTCGATTCGGGTGCCCCGGCGGCACCGGACCCGGCGCGGATCAGGAACGCGTCACCGTGGCCGTGGTAGCAGCCGGCGAACCTGACCACCGCGTTGCACCCGGTCGCTGCTCGGGCGAGGCGCAGCGCGGTCATCGCCGCCTCGGTGCCGCTGACGACGAAGCGCACCATGTCCAGGCCGGGCACGCGTGCGGTGATGCGCTCTGCGAGCTCCACCTCGTGGGGTGCTGCGAGGCCGAACAGCGCGCCACGCTCGAGCTGGTGCGTGACCGCACTGGCGATGGCGGGCGGGTTGTGCCCGAGCAGCGCCGGTCCCCAGGCCCCGATCCAATCCAGGT
>DATLUU010000768.1:0-5273 GCA_035577885.1 Verrucomicrobiia bacterium | reverse complement strand
CTGGACCACGCTGGTGCCGGCGATCTGGCGCGGCGACCCGGCCCGCCGGCCGCGGATTGCCGCCGCGGCGTGACCGCCGGCGCGCGCGGTCAGGGAAGGACCACGGTCCGCACGCCGGCGCGGCCCTGCTCGAGCGCGTCGAGCACGCCGTTGATGGCCACGGCGTCGAGAGGCACCGTGGCCGTGACCGCGGGGGAGAGGTCGAGCGCGCCGCGCTCGACGAGCTCGATCACCTCGGTGATCTCCGCCAGCGTGTGGTCGTTGCTGCCGATCAGCTCCGCTTCGCGGCCGAGGATCTCGCGGTAGGGATCCAGCTCGAGCTTCTGGTCCGAGAGCGCCACGAGCACCGCGCGACCCCGCGGCGCGAGGCAGCGCACGGCCTGTCGCATCACCGCGGGCGAGCCGACGAAGTCGAGCGCCACGTCGATCCCGGCGCCGCCGGTCATCTCCATGAGCTGCGCGACCGGGTCGCCGCGCGCCGCATCCACCGCGATCGCGCCGAGCGACCCCGCGAGCGCCAGCTTCTCCGCCCGGAGGTCGACCGCGAACACCTCGCGGGCGCCGAGCGCGCGTGCGAGCTGGACGGCGGAGACGCCGAGGCCGCCCGAGCCGAAGATCGCCACGCGCTCGCCGGCCTCGAGCCGGCCCTTTCGCAGCGCGTGCAGCGCGGTCGCGGACGAGCACATGAGGATCGCGCCGTGCTCGAATGGGATGCTCGCGGGCAGCGGAACGGCGTTCCTCGCCGGCACGGTGATCGCCTCGGCGAAGCCGCCATCGACGTGGTGGCCGAGCATCGCGCCGCGCTCGCACCAGGTCTCGAGCCCGCGGCGGCACGCGGCGCAATCGCCGCAGGTGACGAGATAGTGGAGGCAGACACGGTCGCCGACGGCGTGCGTGGCGACGCCGGGGCCCACCTGCGCGACGACGCCCGCGATCTCGTGTCCGAGCGTGATGGGCAGCGCGCCCATGGGAGAGAGACCGCTCCGGTAGTGGGCGTCCGAATGGCAGATGCCGGCGGCGCGCACGCGCACGAGCAGCTCGCCCGCGCCGGCCTTGCGCGGTAGCACCTCCTGCCGCTCGAGCGGCCGGCCGATCGCGGTCAGGCGGATGGCTTTCATCGTTGCCAGGGGCATCGCGCGAGCATGGACCGGCGGAGAACGCCGTCGCAAGCCTACGCACGAACGGCTAGCATGCCCCGAATGTCCCACGTCCCGCTCGCCGCGCCCGCGCCGCGCACTCCCCACCCGTGGGTGTGGTCGGTGCTCTATTTCCCGTTCGGGCTCACGTTCGGCTTCCCCTCGATCGCGCTCGGCTTCCTCGCGAGCCAGAACGGCGTCTCGGTGGGGTCGATCTCGGGCGTGGTCGGCATGAGCTGGCTCCCGTCGGGATGGAAGTGGGTCTGGGCGCCGCTCGGCGACTACACGCTGTCGCGGAAGCTCTGGTACCGCGTCGCGATCACGCTCGTCTCGGCGGGCTTCATCACCATGTCGTCGCTGCCGCTCTCGCCGCGCACGATGCCGCTCCTGGCGCTCGTGGTCCTGCTCACGAGCACGGCAGGCACGTTCATCGCGTTCGCGACCGAGGGCCTGATGACGCACAACACGCCCCCGGGCGGGCGAGGGCGCTCGGCGGGGTGGTTCCAGGCCGGCAACCAGTTCGCGCAGACCGCGGGCGGCGGGATCGGGCTCTGGCTCATGACGCACGTGCCGAAGCCGTGGATGGCGGGTGCCACGCTGGCTGCGATCCTCTGGGGCTGCTCGCTGGCGCTGTTCATGGTGGAGGAGCCGCCGCGCCACCTCCACGACGGCTCGCCGCTCGACAAGCTGAAAGACGCCGGACAGCAGCTCCTCACCGTGCTGCGCTCGAAGGCCGGGCGCATCGGGCTGATCCTCGCCGTGCTCCCGATCGGCACCGGCGCCGCGCAGGGCCTGTTCGGCTCGATCGCGGGCGAGTGGAGCGCGGGTGCGAACACCACGTCGCTCGTGTTGGGCCTGGGCGGCGGGTTGGCGATCGTGGCCGGCTGCTTTGTCGGCGGCCGGCTCGCGGACCGGCTCTCCAAGCCCGCTTCGTACGCCACGTCGGGCGCGCTCGGCCTGCTCGCATGCATCGTCATCGCGCTCTCGCCGCGGACGAGCGCCGGGTTCGCGGTGGGCACGCTGTTCTACACGTTCACGCTCGGCATGTGCGCCGCGACGATCACGGCCATGGTGCTGGCGTTCATCGGCGACACGGCGGCCGCGACCAAGATCAACCTGTTCTTCGCGCTCAACACGCTCTTCAGCCTCGGGATGCTGCGCGTGGACGGCCGCGCTCACGACACATGGCGCACGAACGGCATGCTCTACACCGAGGCCGCCGTGGGCGTCGCGGCGCTCGTCGTGTTCGCCCTCCTCGCCGGCCGTGTGCGCGGCACGGAGGTCGCAACCCCGGCGCCTGCGGCATGAGACGGGCGGCGGTGCCCGCCGGCCTCGTCGTGGGGAGGATCGCTGGCCGTGGTGATCAGCGCGTTTTTTTGTGGTTGACATGCAAGCGAATGCTTGCATATAGTGCCGGGCAGGAGGAGAGACGGATGGACGCGGTGTTCAAGGCGCTCGCAGATCCCGGACGACGGAAGCTCCTGGACCGTCTGTTCACGAGCCCCGGCCTCACGCTCGGCCAGCTCTGCGAGGAGATGGACATGAGCCGGCAGGCCGTCTCGCAGCACCTGGCGCTGCTCGAGGACGCGAACCTCGTCAGCACCGTGTGGCGGGGGCGCGAGAAGCTGCACTTCCTGAACCCCGTGCCCATCCACGAGATCTACGACCGCTGGGTGAAGAAGTTCGAGCGCACGAGCCTGAAGGCGCTCGGGCAACTCAAGAAGAAGCTGGAGGGAGAACGCCATGACTAAGACGGAGCACGTGTACGTGATGTACATCGACAGCACGGCGAGCCGCATCTTCGATGCCATCGTCAAGCCGGAGTTCGCGCGCCAGTACTGGCTCCACGAGAACCACTCCGACTGGAAGCCGGGATCGACGTGGGAGCACCGCGACCGCGAGACGGGGAAGGCGAAGATCGTCGGGAAGGTGGTGGAGTCGAACCCGCCGCACCGCCTCGTGTTCACCTGGGCGGCCGCCGCGGAGGCCGCGGACCCGAACGCCTACTCGCGGGTGACGTTCGACATCGAGCCCATGGACGGCATGGTGAAGCTCACGGTCACGCACGATCAGCTGATCCCGGGCTCGAGCATGGAGCAGGGCATCACGAACGGCTGGCCGCGCGTGCTCTCGAGCCTCAAGTCGTTCCTCGAGACCGGCAAGCCGCTGCCGATCTGGGCCAAGGCGGCGTCGGCGCGCTGAACGCGGCAGCTCGGCAGGAGGAGTCCGATCACGAGATCCCGGCGGCGCCCGGACGGGCCGCCGGGCTCATTCCCGCGGGCCGCCCTCGTGAGCGCCGCCGCGGCCATGTTCACCGGCAGGAAGTAGCGGCTCAGCTCGCGGGCGGCCGCATCACCAGGGCGTGCGCGCGGTCGCCGGGCTCGAGGCGCTCGCTCGCCTCGGGCACGAGCAAGAGCCCGTGCGCGCGCGATTGCGGCGAGAGGTGCCCGGAGACCTGGGCGCCCGCGGGGCTGGCCCAGAGGAAGCCGTCGTCTCGCCACGTGAGCGTGGCGCGCACGAAGTCCGTGCGCCCGGCGCGCGACTCGACACGCTCGGCCACGCGCACCGGCACGCGCGGCCGGTCGAGCTGCGTGAAGCCCTGGAGCACGCGCATCGCGGGGCGGACGAGCGTCTCGAACACGCACGCGACCGAGGCAGGATTGCCGGGCATGCCGTAGAACACCTTGCCGCCCGGCGTGCCGAACGCCTGCGGGCGCCCCGGGCGCATGGCCACGCGCCAGGCCTCGATCGACCCCAGCTTGGCGAGCGCCTCGCGCACGGGATCGAAGTCGCCCGCCGAGACGCCGCCGATCGTGAGCACGACGTCGCTCGCGGCCAGCGCGTCGCGCACACGTGCGGTGACGTGGGCGACGTCGTCGGGGAGGCGCTCGGCGAGCGTCAGCACGCCACCGCTCGCGCGCAGGAGGAGCGCCATCATCAGCAGGTTGCTGTCGCGGATGGCGCCCGGCCGGAGCGGCTCGTCCACGTCCAGCAGCTCGTCGCCGGTGGAGAAGAGCGCGACCCGGATGCGCGGCGAGACGGCGAGCTTCGGGTGGCCGAGCGCCGCCGCGAGCGCCAGGTCCTGCGGCGAGAGCTGGCGGCCGGCGGGGAGCACGGTCTCGCCGCGCGCCACGTCCACGCCCGCATCGCGCACGTGTTCGCCCGCGGCCGCGGCCCGCCGCACCTCACAGCGCTCGCCGTCGCCTGCCCCCGAGCGGGCCGCGTCCTCGAACGGCACGATCGCGTCGGCGCCCTCGGGCAGCATCGCCCCGGTCATGATGCGCGCCGCCTCGCCGGGGGCGAGCGCGCGCGCCGGGGCGCGCCCGGCGGGCAGCACCTCGACGACGCGGAGCGAGACCGGGTGAGCCTCGCTCGCCGCGGCCAGGTCGGCGCTCCGGACGGCGAAGCCGTCCATCGCGGTGTTCCGGAACGGCGGCAGCGCGTGATCGGCCACGAGCGGCTCGCGGAGCGCGCGCCCGGAGCAGTCCTCGAGCGGCGCCCGCTCGGGCGGCAGGGGCCGGACCGCCGCCAGCACGCGCTCGCGCGCCGCCGCGTAGGTGAGCGAGACGGGTGACGTCATCGGGCCCGGGTGCGGGCCCGGCGAGCGGGGGCGGGCCGGGTGGCGCGGCGGGTGGTGCGGGCCGGGGTGCCCTGGTCAGCGGGCAGGCCCCGCAACCACTCGCCGGTGCGGCCGCCGCGCTTCTCCCAGATCGCCACCTGCTCGATCACCAGCGAGCGGTCGACCGCCTTCAGCATGTCCACGAGCGTCAGGGCCGCGGCGCTCACGCCGGTGAGCGCCTCCATCTCCACGCCGGTCCGGCCGGTGGTGCGCACGCGGCACTCGATGTCGATGGCGGGCGGGCGCTGGACGAGCGCGAACGAGACCTCCACAGCCTCCACCCGCAGCGGGTGCGCGAGCGGGATCCACTCGTCCGCCCGCTTCGCCGCCATCACCGCGGCCAGGTGGGCCGTGGCGAGCAGGTTCCCCTTCGGCGTCTTTCCCGAGCGCACGAGCCCCAGCGTGGCGGCGGCCATGCGCACGCGCCCGCGGGCCACGGCCTCGCGCGCCGTCTCGGGCTTGGCGCTCACGTCCACCATGCGGACCCGGCCGCGCGCATCGAGATGGGAGAGACGACT
>DATLUU010000767.1:0-14010 GCA_035577885.1 Verrucomicrobiia bacterium | reverse complement strand
GCCGAGCACGGTCGATAGGCTGCGTTCGGGATCGGATATCCGTCGCATCAGCCGCGATCGCTCTGGGAGCCCGATGATCAAGGAACTCGCCACCGGACTCGGCGTCACGCTCGAGAACCTGTTCAAGAAGCCGTTCACGGTGCAGTACCCGGA
This sequence comes from Verrucomicrobiia bacterium, assembly GCA_035577885.1. GTDB lineage: Bacteria > Eisenbacteria > RBG-16-71-46 > RBG-16-71-46 > RBG-16-71-46 > JAIOPA01. Next base: position 13,857 of record DATLUU010000767.1, on the reverse strand, counting down.
GGAGAAGCTGGAGATGTTCCCGCGGTTTCGCGGGCTCCACATCCTCGCCCGGCACGCCGATGGGCTGGAACGCTGCGTGGGCTGCGAGTTGTGCGCGGTCGCCTGCCCCGCCGACGCGATCTTCGTCAAGGCCGCGGAGAACGACCCCGCGAACCCGGTCTCGCACGGCGAGCGCTACGCCGAGCGCTACGAGATCAACATGCTGCGCTGCATCTTCTGCGGCATGTGCGAGGAAGCCTGCCCCGAGGACGCGATCTTCCTCGAGAAGGACTACGAGCTCTCGGACTACAACCGCGACGCCTTCATCTACACGAAGGACGAGCTGCTCGTGCCCGAGGAGAAGTCGGGGTACCTGCCGAAGCGCTGAGCCCCGCGCGCGATCGAAGTCCCGGAGCCAACGTCATGCGCCATTCATCCATCCTGATCCTGGCGCTCGGTACCGCGATGGCGTTCGATGCCGCTCGAGCCAGCGACATCTTCGAGATCGGGCCATCCCCGGCCTCGCTCGACATCGGGACGTCGATCCGGTCCGCGGCGATGGGCGGGGCCGGCGCGGCCATGTTCTGGGGCGAGCCCGACCCGTGGGTGAATCCCGCATCGCTTTCAACGGTTCACGGGATCGGCTGGGTCGCGGGGCGCACCAAGGTCGCTCCAGATTTTTCCGATGGCCTGGTCTTCGATTCTCAGCGGCTCCTCGTGGGCACGGCGGGCGTGGGTCTCTCGTTCATGGGGCAGCCGATCTCCGGGCTTGGCAGGGCGCGACTCGATACAGGACCCATCACCATCTACGACCCGTTCGGGACGACCGAGTTCTCGCTGATCGACGAGACCCAGGGCTGGGGCTTCGGGCTCTCACCGCTGCGCGTGATCGATGCGCTCCGTAGGGCCCACGGGTCCGGCGCCGCGCCGCTCACGGATGTGGGAGAGGTGTCGTTCGGCTTCCAGGCGAAGCGGACGCACCTCACGATCGAGCCCGATGGCCAGCGTTTCGACGCGGACGAGACACAGGACTGGGGCGTAACGGCCCGGCTTGCCGTGAATCGCTGGTGGGGCCCGGAGGTGCCGTTCCGGCTCGACGTCGCGGGAGCGTACTCGGCGCTGAACCACTTGCGACCGGGGACGCAGGAGGTCGGCGGCGTGCCGACGCGCTTCGACCGCGCTGGATTGTCGATCGTGTACGCGACCGCGACACCCTCGGAGCGTAGCGCCTCACCAGCGCCCCTGCCCTGGTGGCGGCCGGCCGACGTGCCGGGGCTCACGCTGGGGCTCACCTGGGATCACGAGCATCGCATCGAGGAGGCATTCGATGCGGATGAGCACGTCGAGCACGTCGGGTTCGAGGCGGGTGTGTTCCACTTGCTTGCGCTGCGCGTCGGGTACGTCGCGGACCACGCGGGCGACGTCGAGGGCATGACCTACGGCGGCCGCGTGAGCCTGCCCATCGGACGGTTCGGGAGCGTGGGCTATGACGTGGCCGACGTCCCGCGTCCGAGCGGCTTCGACCGGCAGATCCGGCAGGGCTGGTCCGTGTGGCTCGACCCGGCGCGTTTCTGGGGTGGCTCGATGTGAAGCTCAGGCAGGCTCGAGCTGGGCGAGGATCTTCCGCGCGAGCTTGTCCCAGGTCCACGGGGCGACGCTGGCGGGGCCCGCAGCCGCGAGCCGTTCGCGGAGCGATGGATCGGTGAGAAGGCGACGGATCCCCGCGCGCAACGACCACGGGTTCCTCCACGAGACGAGTGCGTTCTCGCCGTCACGAGCGAAGTCGGTCGTGCCGCTGCGTGTGCACACGAGCGCGCAGCCGCAGGCCAGCGCCTCGAGCGCGGTGTTGCACCAGCCGGCCTTCCGCTCCGCCGCCACGAACACGTGGCTCGACTGGTAGAGCGCGACCAACTCGTCCTGCGAGGGGTTCAGGACGAAGCGCGCGCCGGGCGGTAACGGCGCCCCGTCGCGCGGATCCTGCCGGTTCGTGGCCGCGTCGACGGCGTCGAACAACAGCGTCTCGAATGCCGGCACGCGCCCGACGAGCCCGCCGAGCGCACGCAGCACCAGGTCGGTGCCCTTCTTGGCCCGCGATCGCCGTCCGTTCACGAGCACGCGAAGTGGAGCCTCCGCGCGCAGCGCGGGGGCGGGGTGAAACTGCTCCACGCGGATGCCGCCCGCGCCGTCCAGCACGGGACGCCGGGTGCGGCGTTCGAGCGCGCGCCGCAGCGGCCCCGAGTTCGCCATCAGCGTCACCGCGCGGTCGGCGATCGCCGCCGGCAGGCCGGGGTCGCCCTCCAGCACGCAGTAGTAGACGTGCCGCCGCGAATCGTGCGCCCGGAACGCAGTCCAGGTGACGGCGTCGCCACAGAGCGCGAGGTCGGAGTGTGCGCCGGCCGCCGAGGCGAGCGTCGCGGTGCGGCCCGCGAACGGCAGCCACGCGGGCGGCGCGCCGTCCGGGTGATGGAGCGTGACCTCGTGCCCCAGGGCGACCCACTCGTTCCCGAGCTCGAGGTAGCGGCGCACGCCCCCGAAGACGCCCACGTGCGGCAGGAAGAGCGCGATGCGCATGAGCGCGGCACGCTAGCAGAGCGCGGGAGCGCGCCCCAAGTCCTCGTTCCGATGTGGAACGCGCGCCGTCACGCGATGGAACGTGCGACCGTGCCGCTCTGGAACGCGTCTTCGACCGCGCTTGAATGGAATCGCGTAACCGCATGCGGAATAGAGCCCGAGGAACATCCAGCCGCGATGGCACGGGGCGTGCAGTGACAACCGAGCAAACGGGGTCCGCAGCGCGGCATCTGCTCATGTGCCGGCGCGGGCCGGTAACTCATCCAACCCTCAAGGAGGATCTCATCATGTCACTCGTTCGCTGGCTTCCTCGTCGCAATGGCCTCCAGCCGGCCGCGCTCGACACCGAGCTGGGTCGCCTGTTCGAAGACTTCTTCAGCCCGGCGCCGCTCCGTCCGGAGTGGAGCGCGCTCACGCCTGCGGTGGACGTCGAGGAGACGCCCGACGCCTACGTGTTCCGCGCGGACCTTCCGGGCATGAGCTCGAAGGACGTGAAGGTCACGGTCCACAACGACACGCTCACGCTGCGCGGCGAGCGCAAGCGCGAGGAGAAGACGTCGGAAGGCTCGCTGCACCGCGCCGAGCGCGCCTACGGTTCGTTCGAGCGGTCGTTCACGCTCGGCCTGCCGGTCCGTGCCGACCAGGTGAAGGCGTCGTACAAGGACGGTGTGCTCGAGGTCCACGTGCCCAAGGCCGACGAGGCCAAGCCGCGCGACATCGAGGTGCAGATCAACTAGTTTCGCTTCATCCTGAACACACTCACGGCCACGTCCGGCGACCCGCGCCGGGCGTGGCTTGGGAATACCCGGAGAACCATCACTCATGGGCAAGGTCATCGGCATCGATCTTGGCACCACCAACTCGTGCGTGGCGGTCATGGAGGGCGGCGAGCCCAAGGTGATCGCGAACGCGGAAGGTTTCCGCACCACGCCGTCCGTGGTCGCGTTCGCCAAGAACGGCGAAAGGCTCGTGGGCCTGGTCGCACGCCGTCAGGCCGTGACCAACCCCACGAACACGATCTACTCCATCAAGCGCTTCATGGGCCGGCGCTACGACGAGGTCGGGGGCGAGATCAAGCTCGTGCCCTACCAGGTCGCGAAGGGCCCGAACGGCGACGTGCGCGTGAACGCCGGCGGCCAGGAGTTCTCGCCGCCCGAGATCTCCGCGGTCATCCTGCAGAAGATGAAGCAGACCGCGGAGGACTACCTCGGCGAGAAGGTCACCGAGGCGGTCGTCACCGTGCCCGCCTACTTCAACGACAGCCAGCGCCAGGCGACGAAGGATGCCGGCCGCATCGCCGGGCTGGACGTGAAGCGCATCGTCAACGAGCCCACGGCGGCCGCACTCGCCTACGGCCTCGACAAGAAGAAGGACGAGAAGGTCGCGGTGTTCGACCTCGGCGGCGGCACGTTCGACATCTCGATCCTCGAGATCGGCGACGGCGTGTTCCAGGTGAAGAGCACGAACGGTGACACGCACCTGGGCGGTGACGACTTCGACCAGAAGGTCATCGACTGGCTCGCGGACGAGTTCAAGAAGCAGGAGGGCATCGACCTCAGGAAGGACCCGATGGCGCTCCAGCGGCTCAAGGAGGCCGCGGAGAAGGCGAAGTGCGAGCTGTCGGGCACCATGTCCACCGACGTCAACCTGCCGTTCATCACCGCCGACCAGAACGGTCCCAAGCACCTCAACATCGCGCTGTCGCGGGCGAAGCTCGAGCAGATCGTGGCCGACCTGATCGAGCGCTGCCGCGGCCCGGTGGTGCAGGCGTTGAAGGACGCCGGCTACTCGGCCTCGCAGATCGATGAGGTGGTGCTGGTGGGCGGCTCGACGCGCATGCCCAAGGTGCAGGAGCTGGTGAAGGAAGTGTTCGGCAAGGAGCCGCACAAGGGCGTGAACCCGGACGAGGTCGTGGCGGTGGGCGCCGCGATCCAGGGCGCCGTGCTCTCGGGCGACGTCAAGGACGTCGTGCTGCTGGACGTGACGCCGCTGTCGCTCGGCATCGAGACGCTGGGCGGCGTGATGACGCCGCTCATCACCCGCAACACCACCATCCCCACGCGCAAGAGCGAGACGTTCTCCACCGCGTCCGACATGCAGCCGTCGGTCGAGGTGCACGTGCTCCAGGGCGAGCGTCCCATGGCCGGGGGTAACAAGAGCCTCGGCCGCTTCCACCTGGATGGCATCCGTCCGGCGCCGCGCGGCATGCCGAAGATCGAGGTCACGTTCGACATCGACGCCAACGGCATCCTGCACGTGAGCGCCCGCGACCAGGACACGGGCAAGGAGCAGAGCATCCGCATCGAGGCCTCGAGCGGGCTCAAGGAGGACGAGATCAAGCGCATGGTCGACGACGCCACCGCGCACGCCGAGGAGGACCAGGGCCGCAAGGCGCTGGCCGAGGCGCGGAACGCGGCGGACGCCAAGGCGTACGAGGTCGAGAAGGGCATCACCGACCACGGCGCCAAGCTGGACGAGGCCACCAAGACGTCACTTAAAGATGCGATCAAGGCGACGCGCGAGGCGACCAAGTCCGACGACAAGCGCACGATCGAATCGGCCACCGACGAGCTGGCGAAGGCGTGGATGCAAGCGGCGCAGACGCTCTACCAGCAGGCGCCGCCTCCGGGCGGGGCCGGTGGCGCGGGTGACGCGGGTCCGGAGCCGCAGGCCGAGACGCCGCCGGGGAAGAAGAAACCCGGTGACGGCGCGGTCGACGCCGACTTCGAGGTCGTGAACTGAGTTCGAGCAGACGAATGGCGGCGGGGGTCATCGACTCCCGCCGCCGTGTTCGTACCCAGCGTGCGCGCCGGCCGCGCGGCGCTTCTTAGAGCCGCACGATCTTGGGCGAGTGCTTCCCGGCGAGCGCGTTGCGCGTGTCCACGATCGCCTTCGACCACTCGAGCAGCGTGGTCCAGTCGAACGCCTTGTGCGCCGTGGCCACGACCAGGCAGTCGTACGCCTTCACCTTGGCGGCCGTGAGCGGCACGCTCTTGAGCGTGCCGCCGGCGAACGCGATGCTCGCCACGTGCGGGTCGCTGTACTCGATCTTCGCACCCTTCTCGCGCAGCTTCTCCATGATGTCGAGCGACGGGCTCTCGCGCACGTCGTCGATGTCCGCCTTGTAGGCGACACCCAGCACCAGCACGCGCGAGCCGCGCACCGACTTGCCCTGGCGGTTCAGAGCCTCCAGCACCAGGTCCACGACGTGGTCCGGCATGTGGCCGTTCACGTGCCCGGCGAGCTCGATGAAGCGCGCCTCGAAGCCGCTCGCCCGCGCCTTCCACGACAGGTAGAAGGGATCGATGGGGATGCAGTGCCCACCGAGGCCCGGGCCGGGATAGAACGGCATGAAGCCGAACGGCTTGGTCCCGGCGGCGCGGATGACCTCCCAGACGTCGATCTTGAGCCGCGCGCACATCAGCGCCAGCTCGTTCACGAGCCCGATGTTCACGCTGCGGAACGTGTTCTCGAGCAGCTTCACCATCTCCGCCACCTGCGTCGAGCTCACGGCGACCACGTGCTCCAGCCGCTGCCGGTAGAGCTTCACCGCCACCGCCGTGCACGCAGCGGTGACGCCGCCCACGACCTTGGGGATGTTGCGGGTGTTGAACGTCGGGTTCCCGGGATCCACGCGCTCCGGCGAGAAGGCGAGGAAGAAGTCCTTGCCCACCTCCAGCCCGGATTCCGACAACATCGGCAGCACCAGCTCGTCCGTGGTGCCGGGGTAGGTGGTGCTCTCGAGGATCACGAGCTGGCCCCGGTGCAGGTACCGGGCCACCTCGGTGGCCGCGGCGACGATGAAGGACACGTCGGGGTCGCGCTGCTTGCTGAGTGGTGTCGGCACACAGATGTTGACGGTGTCGCACTCGCGCAGGGCGGAGAAGTCCGTAGTGGCGTGGAAGCGTTTCTCCCGAACCAGCTCGGCGACGTCGGCCGTGGGCACGTCCTGGATGTAGGACTGGCCCTGGTTCAGCTGCTTGACGCGCTTCTCGTCGATGTCGATGCCGACGACGTGGAACCCGGCCTGCGCCATCTCCACCGCAAGCGGCAACCCCACGTAGCCGAGGCCGATCACGGCGAGCCGGGCGGTATGGTTCTCGAGTCGTTGTTCGAGGGATCGGGAGGCGGAGCGCGTCTTCGCGGTGCGGCGCGGGGTGGGCATAGGGGCGGTGACGTTAACAAGCGCTGCGGCCGAGCGCCAATTCAGTGTCGAACCCGGCGACGCTTGTTGCGACCAAGATGCATTGCCACCACACGTCGTTCCGTCACATCTTACTGACACGTTTCATTCGCCCGGCACGACTCGTGCGAATCACGATTGGTCTTGACGCTGCGCGCGCGCGTTCACGAGAATTGATGCGTGAGGCGTCCTGTCTGCGAGCAGTGATGCGCGGAGCCGACTCCCCTGGACGCGAACTGGACGTGCCGTCGCTTCCGGAGGTCCCCTCGGTACTGCGACACGCGCGGATGGGTGCCTCCAATTTTTTCGCCCCGCGGCGTTCGGCTAGGCTCTGGCCGCATGAACGCCCACCCAGCCGAACGACTCGTGCGCTACCTCGTCGATGGCGTGGCGCACCACGGCCTGGAGCGCGACGGCCATCTCGCGCGCCTGGACGGCGCGCCGTGGGCCGGCGGTCGCGCCACCGGCGAGCAGGACCCCGTCGCCTCCCCGAGGCTCTCGCCCTGCGCACCGGGCAAGATCGTGTGCATCGGGCTCAACTACGTGGCGCACGTGAAGGAGAGCCTCACCGTGACGCGCCTGGGGGCGTCCGCGCCCGCGCCGCCGAGTGAGCCGCTGTTCTTCTTCAAGCCCGCGAGCGCGGTGCTGGCCCCGGGGGCGCCGATCGTCAAGCCGCGCGGCCTCACCCGGCTCGATCCCGAGGGGGAGATGGCGCTGGTGATCGGGCGCCGGGCGCGCCACGTCAGCGAGAGCTCGGCACTGCAGCACGTCGCCGGGGTCACCGCGTTCAACGACGTCAGCGCCCGCGACTGGCAGAAGTCCGACTCGCAGTGGTCGCGCGCCAAGGGCAGCGACACCTTCGCGCCGTTCGGCCCCTGCATCGCGCTCGGCCTGGACCCGCGCGACCTGGCGCTCGAGCTGGCGGTGAACGGCACCGTTCGCCAGCACGCACGCACGTCGGAGATGCACTTCGGCCCCGCGTTCCTCATCCACTACGTGAGCCGGTTCGTGACGCTGGAGCCGGGCGACGTGATCGCCACCGGCACGCCCGCCGGGATCGCGCCCATCGAGCCGGGCGACATCGTCGCCATCAGCGTCGAGGGCGTGGGTACGCTCGTGAACCCGGTCGCGGAGGAAACCACGTGAGTGCGCCGCTGCTGATCGTGAACGGCCGGCTGTGGTCGGGGAAGCCGATCGCGGGCGATGCCGTGCTCGTGCACGACGGTCGCATCGTCGCGGTCGGCCCGAGGCCGGCGCTCCGCGACGAGCGCGTCGTCCACAACGTCATCGATGCGCAGGGCGGCACGATCACGCCCGGGCTCGTGGACGCGCACGTGCACTTCGTGCCATGGGCGCGGGCGCGCCGGCAACCGGACCTGCACGGCTGCGCCACGCGCGCCGCGGTGCTGGAACGCGTTCGCGCCGCCCTCGCGTCGCTGCCCCCGGGCGATGCACCGCTCGTGGGCCGTGGCTGGGACGACACCGGCTGGAGCGACCCGCCGGCGGCCACGGCACTCGACGTGCTCGCGCCCGATCGGCCGCTGCTGCTCCATCGACACGACTTCCACGCGCTGTGGGTGAACACAGCGGCGCTCCGTGCCGCCCGCGTGTCGAAGGAAACCCCGGATCCCGAAGGCGGGCGCTTCGAGCGCGACCCGGGAGGCGCGCCGAGCGGGCTCGTCAGGGAGCACGCGGTGCGCGCGTTCATGGCACTCGAGGACCGCGCCGCGCCCGCGGTCGACGACGCGCTGCTCGACGAGGCGGCGGCGGCTCTCCATGCCGAGGGCATCACCGCCGTCCACGACTTCCAGCGCACCCAGGACGACTGGGAGCGTACGCGTGCGCTCGCCGCCCGGCGGAAGCTGCGCGTGCTCCAGCACGTGGGCCCCGAGCAGGTCGCCGACGCCGGCCGCCTCGGGCTTCGCGGCGGGTCGGGCGACGAGTGGTTCCGGGCCGGGTCGCTCAAGCTCTTCGCCGACGGCACGCTCGGCTCGCGCACCGCGGCGTTGCTCGAGCCATGGGCCGACACGCCGGGGCGGGGGATGACGCTGCTGACACCCGCCCAGATGGCGGAGCACATCGACGCCGCGGCGGCGGCCGGGTTCTCGATCGCGATCCACGCGGTGGGGGACGCCGCGGTGCGCCACGCGCTGGACGCGATCGAGTCGCGCCGCGAGGCCTTTCGCCGTCTGTCGCTGCCGCCGCGCATCGAGCACATCCAGCTCCTGCACTCTGAAGACCTCCGCCGCTTCGCCGGCCTGGGTGTGGCGGCGAGCATGCAGCCGCAGCACGCGACCACCGACGCGCCGGTGGCGAAGCGCGCGTGGGGCGCTCGTTGCGCGCTCGCTTATCCGTGGCGTGCGCTGCTCGACACCGGCGCCACGCTCGCGTTCAGCTCCGATGCCCCCGTCGAGCCTCCGTGCGCCCGGCTCGGGCTCGCGTCCGCGGTCGCCCGCATCGGCGCCGACGGGGAGGTTTTCGAGCCCGGGCAGGCGGTGACGCTGGACGAGGCGCTGCGCGCCTACACCGGGTCGGCGCACGCGCTCGCCGCCGGTGGGCTCGGCAGCGGCCGGCTCGAGGCGGGGGCGCCGGCCGACCTCGTGGTCTGGGACCGCGACCTGCACCGGGCGGATCCCCGCGAGTTGGCGCGGGCGCGGCCCCGGCTCACGGCACTCGCGGGCGAAATCGTGTATGACTCCCGATTCGACGCGCGCACCAGCGGGGAAGCGCCCAGCCGGGTGGCCCGCGCATGAAGGGGACGGCCGGCATGAGCGTGGACTACGGCGCGCTGAGCGACTCGGATCTCGTGGAGCGGACGAAGACGGGGGACAACCGCGGCTTCGACGAGCTCGTGCGCCGATATCGCGACCGCGTCTACCGGCTCTCGACCAAGATCCTGCGCCACGAGGACGATGCCGCCGAGGCGCTCCAGGACGCGTTCCTCTCCGCCTACCGCGGCCTGCCGAACTTCAAGCGCGAGTCGACGTTCTCGACCTGGCTCTACCGCATCGCCACCAACGCCAGCCTGATGAAGCTCCGCCGCCGGCGCGAGGGCCATGTCTCCTACGAGCAGTCGCAGGGGAACGACGGCGACGCCGAGCCGATGGCGATCCCGGACTGGTCCTCACAGCCGCTGGAGGAGCTTCTGGACGCCGAAGCCCGCGAGGTGCTGGGCCGCGAGGTGGACCTGCTGCCGGCGAACGAGAAGGAGGTGTTCGTGCTCCGCGACATCATGGAGCAGTCGAACGCCGACGTCGCCCAGGAGCTGGGGCTCACGGTCGCCGCGGTCAAGTCGCGCCTGCACCGGGCGCGGCTGCACCTTCGCGACCGCATGAACCGCTACTTCCGCGACCGGGCCACGAAACCGCCGGGATGATCGCGCCGGACGGCCGATGTCAGTGGGGGCGGAGTCCCCACCAGGCGAACAGGGCCAGGCCGAGCAGCACGCGATAGAGGGCGAACACGCCGAAGCCGGTGCGGCGGAGGACGCCGAGGAGGAAGCGGATGGCAAGGAAGCCGAACACGGCCGAGGTCACCACCCCCACGAGCAGCGTGGTGACCGGCATCGTGTTGGACAGCTCCCTCGACTTGAGCAGCAGCGTGTACATCACCGCCGCGAGCGTGATCGGCATGCTCAGGAGGAACGAGAACCGCGCGCTCGCGAGCCTCGTCAACCCGAACGCCCGGCCCGCGGTCATGGTGATGCCCGAGCGCGACACTCCGGGCACGAGCGCCAGCGCCTGGGCGAGGCCGACGCCGATCGCGGCACCCCAGCCCGGCACGCGGTCGTCGCGTCCCGGCTTGGAGAACCGATCCGCGGCCCACAGCAGCACCCCGAACCCCATGAGCAGCGACGCCATGATCGGCACCGCGTTCGGCAGCGAGCGCAGCTTGTCCTCGAGGTCCCCGAGCTTCCAGCCGGCCATGAGCCCGGGCACGGTCGCGACCGCGATGGTCCCGAACAGCAGGCGCGCGTCGCGCTGCTTCGCGGCGTCGGGCGAGAAGAAGTCGACCGCCATGCGCCGCCAGTCGTCGAGGTACGCGAACACCAGCGCCAGCAGCGTGCCGGCGTGGAGCGCGATGTCGAACGTGGTCCCCGCGTACGGCCAGCCGAGCAGCGTGGGGAACAGGAACAGGTGGGCGCTGCTCGAGATCGGGAGCAGCTCCGTCAGGCCCTGGACGATGCCGAGCACGAACGCCTGGAACACGGTGAGCGTGGGTTCGGCGGCCAGGGGGATGAGCATGGGCCGGCAGGCTAGCACGCGCGCCTCGGAGCGCGCGAGCGGGTGAGGCCGTTGGTGACGGACGAGACCCGAGTCTCTCCGGATCCGGGCCCGGGTGTGCCCGCCCAGGGCGCGCACGGCGAGAGCGTGGCGCGGCACGTGGGCGCGGTGAGCGCGGCCACGTTCCTGTCGCGCATCCTCGGGCTCCTGCGCGACCAGGTGTTCGCGGCCTGGTTCGGCGCCGGCACCGCCGCGGACGCGTTCAACATGGCGTTCCGCGTGCCGAACCTGGTGCGCGACCTGTTCGCCGAAGGGGCGATGAGCGCCTCGTTCGTGCCCACGTTCACGGAGTGGCGCGAACGGCAGGGCGACGAAGCGGCGTGGGCGCTCGGCCGTCAGCTCATGTCCACGCTGCTCGCGGTGCTGCTCGCGTTGTGCACGCTGGGCTGGATCTTCGCGCCGCAGATCATCGGCTTGATCGCCGGCGGCTTCGCCGCCGTGCCGGGCAAGCTGGCGCTCACGGTGACGCTGACGCGCATCATGCTGCCGTTCCTGCCCGCGGTGGCGCTCGCGGCCGCGGCCATGGGCATGCTGAACGCGCGTGGCGTGTTCTTCCTGCCCGCGTTCGCGCCGGCGCTCTTGAACATCGGCATGATCGTCTTCGGCCTGAGCCTGATCCCGGCCGCACGCGCGATCGGCTGGCCGGTGATCACCGCGATGGCGTTCGGCGTGGTCCTGGGCGGCGTGCTCCAGTTCGCCTGCCAGCTGCCCGCGCTCCACAAGCTCGGCTTCCGCTTCCGGCTCGAGATCCCGACGTGGCATCCGGGGGTGCGCCGCGTGGCGTTCCTCATGCTGCCCGCCACGATCGGGCTCGCCGCCACCCAGCTCAACATCTTCGTCAGCCAGGCGATCGCCGCGAGCTTCCGCGAGGGCAGCGTGTCCTGGCTCCAGTACGCGTTCCGGCTCATGCAGCTGCCGATCGGGCTCTTCGGCGTGGCGGTGGGCACGGTGAGCCTGCCGGCGCTGTCGCGCGCGGCCGCGCGCCGCGACATCCCCGGGCTGCGGGCGACGCTCAGCGAGTCGGTGCGGCTCGTGTTCCTGCTCACGGTGCCGTCGGCGCTGTTCCTCGCGGTGATGGCGCGGCCGATCATCGCGCTCCTGTTCCAGCACGGCCGCTTCCACGCCGTGGACACGATCGCCACCGGCGACGCGCTGGTCATGTACTGCGTCGGGCTGCCGGCGTTCGCGGCCGTGGGCATCTTCACCCGCGCGTTCTACGCCCAGGGCGACACGCGCACGCCGGTGCGCGCCACGTTCATCGCCGTGGGCGTGAACCTGGCGCTGAACCTGCTGTTCGTGGGGCCGCTGGCCGGGCTCGGGCTCGCGCATCGGGGCCTGGCGCTCGCCACGTCGGCGACGGCGGTGCTGAACCTCGTCCAGCTCGCGTTCCGGCTCCGCTCGCGGATCGGGGGCGTGGACGGCGGCCGCATCCTGCGCTCGCTCGGAAAGCTCGTGCTCGCGAGCGGCGTCACCGCGGCGGGCCTCGCCGCGGGGCTGTGGGCGCTCGGCGACGTCTCCGGACGCGGCGTGATGGTCCGCGCCGGAGTCGTCGCCGGCGGCGCCCTGGGCGCCCTCGTCGTGGGTGGCGTGCTCATGCGGCTCCTGCGCGTCGACGAGCTGGCGCTGCTCGGCGAGCTGTCACGCTCGCTGCGCTCGCGCTTCGGCCGCGGGGCCTAGGCCAGACTTCATTGCACGATCACGAGTCGGCCCCCGGTCACGGTTCCAGCGCCCCGTACGTGATAGAGGTACACGCCGCCCGGTAGACGCCGGCCGTCGTCGCCGCGTCCGTCGAACGTCACGAACCTCGTGCCGGCCACCGCCGCACCCGACGGCCCTTCGCCGGCGAGCCGGCGCACGAGTCGGCCCGCGAGGTCGAAGATCGCGACCTGCGTGGGCCCGGTCGCGCCGGTCGAGAACACGATGCGCGCGCCGTCGGCGCGCACCGGGTTCGGGTGGACGCCCGGCGCGAGGAACGGATCGTCGGCCGGCGCGGGTCCAGGTTCCGGCCCTGCGACCGAGGCCGCCATCGCCGGCGCGGCGCTGCCGAGCACGATCGAGACGTCGTCCACGCGGAACGCGGTGCCCAGGACCGACGGCGAGTTCGTGATCGTGAGGTCCAGCGTGGAGGCGGCGAATCGTGTGGTGAGGTCGAGGTCGACCGCCACCCAGCCCGCCAGGAGCTGGAACGACAGGGAGTTGGTGGTGAACGAGCCGCCGCTCGCCGACTCCCTCACCGACATCCTCACGAACCCAGCGCCCAGCTCGGCGCGTACCCAGGCGCGGACGTGGTAGCGCGTACCGGCGCTGCCCGCGTTCTGCACCCAGTTCGGCTGGTCCGTGATGCCATAGGACGTGAGGCTGAGAAGCGGCGCCGACGCGAGCAGCGAGTAGCCGCCGCTGTGCCCGCCCGACACGCGCTGGATCGAGGCGCCGCCCGTTGGCGCCCAGCCGGTGGTGCCGGCCTCGAACGTGCCGTTGCCGACCAAGTTCGAGGGCGGACTCGACACGCTCACGCTCGCGAACGCCGTCGCGGCAGCGCCCTTGTCGTCGGCGACGGTCACCTTGGCCGTCCAGTTCCCGGCGCCGTACGTGTGGCTCGCGACCGCCGACGACTGCGGGCCGGCGCTCGAGCCGTCGCCGAAGTCGAAGCGATAGGAGACGATGCTGCCGTCGGCATCGGAGGACGCGGAGGCATCGAGCTTCACGGCGAGCGGCGCGGTCCCGGACGATGGGCTCGCCGTGAGCCGCGCCACCGGCGGCTGGTTCGCGGTCGGCTGGGTCACGGTGACGGTGGCGGACGCGGTGGCGGTGGCGCCCTTGTCGTCGGTCACGGTGACGCGG
>DATLUU010000766.1:0-3687 GCA_035577885.1 Verrucomicrobiia bacterium | reverse complement strand
GCGGGGGCGCCGCGCACCTCCATCTCCTTGATGGCGCCCGCCACGCTCTGCCAGTCGTCGTACGCGGTCCACACCTCGTCGGCGGCGATCACCAGCAGCACGAGGTCCACGCCGCCCACGCCCGCGAGCATGTTCTTCACGAACCGCTCGTGGCCGGGCACGTCCACGATGCCGACGTGGGCGCCCCCTGGGGTGACGAGCGGCGCGAAGCCCAGGTCGATCGAGATGCCGCGCTTCTTCTCCTCGGGCAGCCGGTCGGTGTCGACGCCGGTCAGCCGGCGAACGAGCGCGGTCTTGCCGTGATCGATGTGGCCGGCGGTCCCGATCACGGCGAGTCGCAACGGCAGGCCGGCAGCCTGGGCTAGAGCCGGGCGCGCACGCTTCTCGGGGCTGCGGGACATGGGACGGCGATTCTACAGGGTCGCCGGCTGACAGCTGACCGGGTGGGCCGGGGGTCCGGCTCCACCAGCGTGCGCAGGAGCCACGACCCCCGGGGCGGCATGCCCCGCGCCGGGGCCGCGTCGCTGCAACTTGCCCCGGGGCAAGTTGAAGACCCTGTCATTTCTGTGGCGGGCCGGCGCCGCCATCCGTTCCGGAACGGATAGGCGACCGATCGGTTCAGGTGCGCCGGGCCGCTTCCACCGTGAACCGCGCGCGGGCACCGGCCGATAACGTCGACTGACTCGAGCGACCCCGTGCCCGGAGCGGCACCGGCCAAACTCTCAACTCGGACGAGGCGCCACCATCGTGAACGCCGAGGACGCTTTCATCCCTCCGCAGGACCAGGGGTCGTTCTTTGCCTCGGGTCCCGCGAGCATGGTGCTGTCGCAACTCGAGCGTGGGCTCGAGGACGCGTCGCCCGTCATCGTGCTCACCGGCGAAGCCGGCGTGGGCAAGACCACCGTGGTGCGCGAGGCGCTGGCGCGCTGGGGTTCGCGCGTGACGCCGGTATGGTTCGAGCCCGAAGCGGGGGCGCCGCCGGAGAAGACGCTGCTCAAGCAGATCCGCGCGTTCGGCGGCCATGGCCGCGCGAAGGACGAGCGTCCGGAGCTGATCGCTCGCATGGCGCACGCGCTCAACGACATCACCCAGCGCGGCAGCACGCCGATGCTGATCGTCGACAACGCGGACATGTACGACATCGCGATGCTCGCAGAGGTCGGGCGCATCGAGAGCGCGGCGATCGCGGCGGACCGCACGCTCAAGCTGCTGCTCGTGGGCGAGCCGCGGCTCACCGACATCCTCGACAAGGAAGAGCTGGAGATCCTGTCGCAGCGACTGGCGCTCGCCTGCCGCCTGGAGCCGATGGAGCAGGCGGACACGCGCCAGTATCTGAACCTGCGCGTGGGTGCGAAGAGTCCCGACGCGCCGAATGCGTTCTCGCGCAAGGCGGCGCGTGAGATCCACGCGGTCACGCGCGGCGTGCCGAGCGCGATCAACGAGCTCGCGGACGGCGCGCAGGCGCGCGCGAACGCGACCAACGCGGGCGTGGTGACGCCGGACCACGTACGCGCGGTGATGGCAGCGTCGCGGCGTTCCGGCGCGAGCCCCGCCGCTCCACGTGCCGCAACACCGCCGCCGGCGGCGCCGAGTGCGCCGCCCAAGCCTGCCGCGACCACACCTTCGGGCTCGATGAGGCGGCCCGCGGCGCAGACGCCGTCGGGACAGATGGGGCGGCCGACGCAGGCGCCGTCCGGATCGCACGCGAAGCCGAACGTGGCGCAGACGCCGTCCGGGCAGCATGCGAAGCCGCAGTCGGCGACGCCCAACGCGCCGGGTGGCCCCAAGCATGCCGAGCCGGTGCCGGCCAAGGTGAAGCGCGTGCCGCCTCCGCCGCCGCCGGCGGAACCGGTGGCGGAGGTCGAGCCCCCGGTCGATCTGGATTCGTCGCATCCGCGGGTGAAGGAGTGGGTGTCGCGCTTCACCGATGGCCAGCCGCTCAAGATCGGCGGCCCGCTGCCGCCGCTGACCGATCCGAGCGCGATCCCGGACCAGCCTGTGTTCGCGGATGAAGAGGAGCTGTTGCTGCCGCCGAGCGAGGTGCCGCCGACGACGGTGCTCCAGGCACCCATTCCCGACGAACTGCCGTTGCCGCCGGTGCCGCCAGCAGTGATGGGGCCGGCGCCGACCGTTCCCGATCCGGCACCGCCAGCGCCTGAGCCTCATGCGATCGATCTGCCGAAGGATCCACCGCTCGTGAGCGCCGATGCGCTCGCGCCCCCGCCGCTCGTGCTCGACGAGAAGCCGGCGGAGGTGACGCCGTCGGGCTCGATCAAGCGTCCCGCCGGAACGCCGCCCCCCGCGGCGAGCGCTCCGCAGCCGCCGAAGGTGGCGCCGCAGGTGGCGAAGGCTCCGCCCACGGCGCGGCCCTCGGGCTCGATGCCGAAGCCGAAGCAGGCGTCGAACGCGCCGCAGGGGGCAAGACCCGCGCAGGCGAAGAACGCTCCGCCAAGGGCTGCGAAGCAGCCCGCGGCAGCACCCCAGCCGGCGCAGCCCGCGCAGAAGGTGGCGGCCGCGCCCAAGGTCGCCGCGCAGCGGCCTTCCGCCGAGCTGCCGACGGTGCTCACCAAGAAAGACGTCAAGGCTCAGGAGTCGTCGAAGTCGTCAGCGCCGAAACCGGTCGCTGCCACCACGTTCGCGGACGACGACGACGCGACACTGCCGTCGCCGACGGTCTATCGCGTGCTCGCGGCGTTGATCCCGATCGTGCTCATCCTCGGCATGGCGGGGACCGCGATCGTGCTGAGTCGCCGGAGCGCGTTCGATCGCGAGCCGGAGGAACAGCAGGCCTCGACGCCGGCCGCGGCGAGCGAGTCGGTGCAGGCGGTGCCGGCGGTTCCAGTGCCGACGGTGACGCCGGCGCCGCCGCCGCTCGTGGTCACACCCGACACCGATGTCACGGCCAGCACCAGGATCTCGACCGAGGCGCAGGCCACGCCCGACACGCAGGCCACGCCGCCCATCGCGACCGCTCCCCCGCCGCCGGTGGAGAAGCCGCGCTACTGCCTGTCGGTGGGAACGTTCCTGTTCAGCGATCGCGCGCACGCGCGCACCGAGCAGCTGTCGCGGCTCACGCACATGAAGTCGTGGGTCGTCACCACGACCGCGGATGGCTCTTTCACGTACCGCGTCATGCTCGGCGGGTTCGTGAAGCAGTCCGATGCGGAGCGCATGGCGGACAAGCTGCTCTCGAGCGGGCTCGTCTCCGAGGCGATGGTGGAGAGGCTCCCGCCGCAGTAGCGGAGAGCTCGAAGTGGCGGTCGCGCCGCGCCTGCCGGAGAATGCGGGCATGGACGGCCCGCGGCAGGTGCACGTGGTCTTTGGCGCGGGGCAGATCGGCGCGCCGCTCGCCGAACGCCTCGTACGTGCCGGACACGACGTGCGCGTGGTCCGCCGCTCGCCGGGCGCGCCACCCGCGGGCGCGTCGCTGCGCACGGGCGATGCCGGCGATCCGCTGTTCGTGGACGAGGCCGTGAGCGGCGCGAGTGTCGTGTACCACTGCATGAACCCGGCCTACTCGAAGGACATCTGGATGCGCGACCTGCCGAGATGGCGGAACGCGATCCTCGCCGCGGCGGCGCGCGCGGGCGCGCGGGTGGTGCTGCTCGACAACATCTACCTGCTCGGCCGGCCCAACGGACAACGATTGAGCGAGACGTCGCCGATCGCGCCCTGCAGCAAGAAGGG
>DATLUU010000765.1:0-3531 GCA_035577885.1 Verrucomicrobiia bacterium | reverse complement strand
CTTGCCGTCGTAGACCACCTGGTCCGCGGGCGTGGGGCCGTAGCTCTCGCGGTACTCGATGAAATGGTTGTCGGCGAGCGTGACGTTGCCGTCGAGCGAGAGCTCCGTGTCGCGGGACACCCGCCGCGACACGGCGCCGGCGAGCTCCGCGCCCTGGTGCACCGAGCGCGCGGCGTTGCCGACGATCGGGTAGCCCAGGTCGGTGTTGAACTGGCCCGCGAACACCAGCTCGTCTCGGAAGTCCATGTGGAACAGGTTGACGCTGAGCGATGCCGTGCCGGCGTGAAAAGAGCCGCCGAGCTCGTAGTCGCTCACGTGCTCGGGGTGGATGAGCGGGTCCTGGTAGATTCCGGCAGCCGGGTCGATGTGGCCGTAGAGCGGCACATTGCCCACGGTCTCGCCATCGTAGAGATCGCGCAGCGCCGGCTCGCGGCTCCCGTAGGCGTACGACGCGAACGCCTGCCAGCTGGACGACGGCTGCCACGACAGCGCCAGGCGCGGGAGACCGAAGTTGTAGGCCTGGTCGAACTTCACGCCGTCGAACCGGTCGTCTCGCATGTAGTAGCCCTGGTGGCGCCAGGCGAGGTCGCTGGTCGCGCGCAGGTCCTTCGCCAGGTCCCACTCCCAGCGCGCGAACACGCCGGTCGACAGGGTACGCGGGCGGTAGTCGTAGTAGGGCGACGGGTTCGGCGTGCCCGGCGGCAGCGGGTCGCCGGCGATCACGGTTCCCGTGTGGTGGCCATCGTGGACGCGCAGCTCGCCACCGAACGTGAGCGCGCCGCCGCCGTAGCGATAACGCGCACGCGGGATCCAGCCCGCCTGGCGATCCACGATCTCGCGGCGCCTGGTGACGTCGAACGCGACGATCGTGGCGCGGCCCTGGGGGTCGAGCACGATGGCGCCGTTCGCGTCCTGCTCGTAGTGGTCGCGCGGGTAGAGCGTGGTGTCCGTGGTGGCGATGCCGGGGAGCCGATAGTCCGAGAACGGCACGCCGTCTCGCTTCTCGTCGTAGTAGCCGCGACCGTCGAACCAGTAGAGCGTCTGCGTCACGGTCACGGCCGGGTTCGGCGCCCAGTCGTGGATCAGCTCGTAGTGCGGCTCGAAGAAATGGTCGCGCTCGCCGTCGTAGGTGAGCGGGTTGAAGCGCCGGTCGCGGTCGGCATCACCGGTGACGAGGCCCTGCATATGGTCGGGATCGTTCCCTAGGTAGGCGAGGTGCGTCTCCTCGGGGCCGCCGTAGAGGTTCACGCGGAACGTCTGCTTCCCCATCACGCGCCGCGCGCCGAGCACGTACGACCACAGGCGCGACCACGAGTTCTCGCGATAGCCATCGCTCTCCACGCGCGCGTAGCGGCCGTAGAGGCTCCAGCCGCCGGTGAGCGGTCCCGAAGCGCCCTCGAAGATCACCCGCCGCGTCCCGAACGTGCCGCCGCCGGCCGTCACCGAAGCCCGCGGCGCGTCGCTGAAGGGCGAGGTCTCCACGCTCACGCTGCCGCCCAGCGCCGCGGCCCCGTAGAGCGCGGGGCCGACGCCGCGCTGGACCTGGAGCTCCGACGTGGCGGAGATCAGCTCGGGGTGGTCGATCCAGTACACCTCGTGCGACTCGGTGTCGTTCAAGGGCACGCCGTTCACGAGCACGCTGATCCGCCGCTGCGGGAAGCCGCGCAGCGTCAGGTACGAGTAGCCGATGCCGTTCCCGGCGTCGGAGTAGGCGAACGCGCCGGGCTGGGTGGCGAGCGCCATGGGCGTGTCCTGTCCCCAGTCGAGCTTCACCAGGTCCTCGCGCTTGAGGCGCGACACCGCCTGCGGCGTGCGCTCGGTGACGCGCGACGTGCTCACCTCCACGACCGGCTGCGGCACCACGCCGGGGAGCGTGTCGGGCGGGGCCTGGGCCTGCGCGTACACCGGTGCGAGCAGGAGCGCGAGCAGGTGGAACATGCGTCTCATGGCATGGACTCCTCACCGGACCCGCGCACCGCGCCCCAGACGAGCAGCGAAGCCGCGAGCCCTGCATAGATGGGTTCGATCGAGAACGGATAAGCGCCGCGCGAGGCGGGCGCGCTCTTCCACAGCACCCAGCCGAGCGTGACGAGCCCCGGCAGCACCATCAGCCACACCGCGCCACGCGGGCCCGGCCGGCCGCGCTTGGAGAGCGCGAGCAGCACCGGCAGCAGCAGCACGGGCGTCACGATCGAGCCGAGGTCGTGCCACAGCGCCACGACGCTCGGCCGCGCCAGCGCCAGCGCCGCCGCGAACGCGCACGTGAGCCACAGCCCCACGCGCGACCACGCCGGGATGCGCGCCGGGTCGCCGCCTCTCAGCCGCCACACTACGTCGCGGCCCACCGTGGTCGCGGCGATGAACGCGTAGGCGTCGATCGTGCTCATCACGGTGGCGATCATGCCGAGGTAGAAGAGCCCCAGCGCCACCGGCGGCAGCGCCATGTCGGCGAGCTTCGGGAACGCGAGCACGGGGTCCTTCAGGTCCGGCAGCAGCGCCCGCGCGTAGAGCCCGCACGCGGTGGTCATGAAGTCGAACACCATCCAGAACGCGATCGACCACAGCACGCCGTTCCGTGCCACGCGCGGGTCGCGCGCGGCGTAGGCGCGCTGCCAGAACGCCGGGTCCACCATGGTGCCGAGCGCGATCACGTACCACACGATCACGGAGGCGGCGCCGTTCCCGCCGTCCCACACCCAGTGCGAGGCCGGCACGCGGGGCATGAGGAACCCGAGCCCGCCGTGTTGCGCGACGAGGAATCCGAGCAGGATCGCGAAGCCGCCGTACATGAGCGCGAACTGCACCTGGTCGGTGAAGATGACCGTGCGCAAGCCGCCGCGGTCGACGTAGAACACGCTCAGCACCGAGGCGGCCACGATCCACGGCGCCGCGGGGCCACCGAACATCGCAGCGAACAGAGTGCCCAGCATCAGCACGTAGGCGGCCGGCGCCGCGTTCACGAACACCGCGAGCGCGCCCACGAGTGCGGCGCGCCGGCCGTACGCGCGCTCGAGCAGGTCGGGGATCGTGAGCAACTCGCTCTCGCGGGCGCGCTTCGCCAAGAGCCACGCGAACAGCGCCGCGCCCACGTAGTAGGGCACGCCGAACACGAGCCAGTTCGCGATCCCATATCGCCACGTGAACTCGCCGACGCCGAGGATGCCGCCGTAGAAGCTCGCGACCAGCGTCGCCACGAACGCCGGCAGCGTCACGCGGCGCATGGCCACGAGGTAGTCCTCGGCCGAGGGCCGCGTGCCGAACGCACGCACCCAGACCCAGGCGAGTGTCCCGAAATAGAACGCGATGAGCGCCCAGTCGAGGACGCTGTGCGTGAACATCGGCGCGACGCCTTCCCGGACGGTCGGCCGGCGCCCTCGCTCCGTTGCGGCCGGAGGCCGCAGCGGCTCCAAAGACACAACCGCCGTCCACGAAGGGACGGCGGTGAAGAATCGGAGAGCCTCGAGTCTTCGCCGTTTCCCTACGCTGGTCTCAACCAGTTCAGGTTCGACGGGTGTGTTCTCAGGCCCGCTT
>DATLUU010000764.1:0-4361 GCA_035577885.1 Verrucomicrobiia bacterium | reverse complement strand
CGGCCGCGTCGCGCTCCAGGGGAACCTCGATCCCGCCGCGCTCATGGCGCCCCCCGAGCGCGTTCGCGAACGCGCGCTGGCGGTGCTGGACGCAGCGGGCCAGGAGCCCGGCCACATCATGAACCTGGGCCACGGCATCCTTCCCGGGACGCCCCTCGCGTCCGTGGAGGCCTTGGTCGCCGCCGTCGCCGAGCCCGAGCGGCGGCCCGTGTGATCGCCCGCGAGCGCCACGAGCCCGCCGCCATCGCGCGGCTGCTGGAGCACTACGACCAGCCGGGCCCGCGCTACACGTCCTATCCCACCGCGGTGGAGTTCCACGAGGGCTTCGGCGAGCGCGACTACCGCGAGCGGCTCGCCGCGGCCGATGCGCATGCCGGCGAGCCGCTCTCGCTCTATGCGCACCTGCCGTTCTGCGAGGCGCGCTGTCTCTACTGCGGCTGCAACATCGTGGTGACGACGCATCGCGGCATCGCCGCCGGCTACCTCGAGAACCTTCTCCTCGAGTTGGAGCTGCTGGCGAGCCACCTCCCGCACCGCCGCGAGCTGTCGCAGATGCACTGGGGCGGCGGCACCCCGACCTACTACCCGGCCGCGGACCTCGCGCGTCTCTTCGACGCCATCGCCAGGCGTTTCAGCTTCACGCCCGGCGCCGAAGTGGGCATCGAGGTCGACCCGCGCGTCACCAGCACGGAGCAGGTGCGCGTCCTTCGCCGTCTCGGCTTCAACCGGCTGTCGATGGGCATCCAGGACTTCGATGCGCGCGTGCAGGAGGCCGTGCACCGCGTGCAGGGCTTCGAGCAGACGGCCGAGCTGATCCGCGTCGCGCGCGCCGAGGGCTTCCGCTCGGTGAACGTCGACCTGATCTACGGGCTTCCCTACCAGACGCCGGAAGGATTCCGGCGCACGCTCGAGCAGGTGGTGGAGTTACGTCCCGAGCGGGTCGCCGTCTACTCGTTCGCGTTCGTGCCGTGGATCAAGCCGCACATGAACCACATCCCCTCCGAGGCATTGCCCGCGCCCGCGGTGAAGCTGCGGCTCCTGGCACTCGCGATCGACGCGTTCACGCACGCGGGTTACCGCACCATCGGCATGGATCACTTCGCGCTCCCCGACGACGACCTCGCGCACGCGACGGACCACGGCACGCTGCACCGGAACTTCATGGGCTACACCGTCCAGTCTGCGAGCGACCTGGTGGCGCTCGGGATCTCCGGCATCGGCGACGTCCACGGCGCCTTTGCCCAGAACCTGAAGAGGCTCCCGGAATACGCTGCCGCACTTGCAGATAGACGTTTCCCCATCGCGCGCGGATACGCGCTCGATGCCGACGACCTGCTCCGGCGCCACGTCATCACGCGACTGATGTGCGACGCGCGGCTGGACATCAGCGACGTCGAACACCGGTTCGGGATCTCGTTCGCGCACACGTTCGCGGCCGAGCTGGGAGAGCTTGCCGGTCGCGGGCCTTACCGCACCGACGGCCTGCTCACGCTCACGAGAGACGCCATCGAGTTGACGGCGCTCGGGCGGATGTTCGTGCGCAACGTGTGCATGGTGTTCGATCGCCACCTGCGACGAAGAGGCGGCTCGGGGCGTCCGGTCTTCAGCCGGACGGTATGACCATGGCGAGGATCGTCGTCATCGGCGGCGGAATCACCGGGCTCATCGCCGCGCACCGGCTGCGCGCCGGCTGGCCGCGGCACGAGGTGACGCTGCTCGAGGCCGAGGCGCGCTGCGGCGGCCACGTGCACACCGTGCACGACGACGGGTTCGTGGTGGAAGCGGGACCGAACGCGATCGTGGCGCGATCGAACGAGTCGGAGCCGATCGCGCTCGTTCACGAGCTGGGGCTCGAGTCCGCCGAGATCGCTGCGAGCCGCGCCGCCCATCGCCGCTTCGTCTGGCGCCGGGGTCGCCTGCGCGCCCTTCCCACCTCCCCGCTCTCGCTGCTCGCAACCGACGCGCTGAGCCTCGCCGGCAGGGTGCGGGTCGCCGCCGAACCGTTCGTGCGCCGGGGGAACAGCGCGGGCGAGAGCGTGTACGCGTTCGCGGCCCGCCGGTTCGGTCGCGAGGCTGCGGATACCCTCGCGGATGCCGCGGTCGCCGGCCTCTCCGGCGGCGACAGCCGCGAGCTGGAGGTGGCGGCCGCGTTCCCGGCGCTGGTGGAGATGGAGCGCGAGCATGGGAGCCTCGTGCGCGCCCTGCTCGCCCGCCGCTCGCCGCCGCCCCGGCTCGTGAGCCTCGCCCCCGGGATGGGCGCGATCGTCGACTCGCTCCTGCGCCGCCTCGGCCGCACCGTGCGCACGAACGCGCGCGTGCTGCGCCTGGCGCGCGAGGCGCGGGGCTGGCAGGTGTTCCTGGAGTCCGGCGAGCGGCTGGAGGCGGACGCGGTCGTCTTCGCCACCGCGGCAGAGCAGGCGGCGGCCCCGCTGGCGGCGTTCGATGCGGAGCTGGCGAGCAACCTCTCCGCGTTCCCGCGCGCGGGTCTCGCGGTGGTGGCGCTGGGGTTTCGCTCCCGCGACCTTCCTCGTCCGCTCGATGGCTACGGCTTCCTCGTCGGACGCGGCGAGAACCTCGACACGCTCGGCGTGGTCTGGGAATCGTCGCTGTTCGCTGAGCGCGCGCCCGCGGGCCACGTCCTGCTCCGCGTGATGCTCGGCGGCGCCCGGCGACCGCAGCTCGCGGAGCTCGCCGCACCCGAGCTGCTGGAGCGGGCGCGTCGCGACCTCGCCACCACCATGGGCATCGCGGCGGAGCCGCTCCGGCACTGGATCTGGAACTGGCCACGCGCCATCACCCAGTACACGCGTGGCCACCTGGACCGCGTCGCCCGCGCGCGCGCCCGCCTGTTGCGGCATCCCGGGCTCGAGCTCTGCGGCACGTCGTACGACGGCATCTCGTTCACCGCCGCGATCCACTCCGCGGAATGCGCCGCCGCACGGCTCCTGGCGTCGCCCGCACTCAGCCCGCCCCGCCGCGCGCCGCGTGCCGTGAACGGAGCCGCCGCGAGACCCCGCTGGGTCCCATCGCTCGCCCTCCTCAGGACCGACCGATGCGTCGACACCTCGTCCTGATCACCTACGGCGAGCCGCCCTCGCCCGCCTTCACGAACCAGCTCCGCTATTCGTGGCGCATCCTGCTCGGGCTGACGAGGCTCGTGGCACCCATCCCGGCCACGCTCCTGCCGTTGGTCGCCCTGAGCCGGGCGCGGGCTCGCAACCGGCTGTGGAAGGACGAGCACTACATGTCGCCGCTCGAGCCCATCACCTCGCGCCAGGCGCACGGCGTCGGCGACGCGCTGCGGCGCGACGATCCCGCGCGCGAGTGGCACGTGCACGTGGCCTACGAGTTCCGCGACCCGCTGCTCACGGACGTGCTCGATCGCCTGCCCGTGGACGAGCCCGTGGACATCCTGCCCATGTACGTCGCCGAGTCGGCGTTCACGCACGAGATCTCGCGCGACACCGTGAACGGCTGGGCACAGCGCGCCGGCGAGGAGCGCGGATCGCAGGTGCACGTGCTGCCGCCGCTCGATCCCGAGGTGCTCGCCGAGCTGTCCGCGCGCCACGTCGCGCGCGCGCTCGACGCGCGGCGCGTGGGCGGCCGTGACTGGGCACTCGTGCTCGCCGCCCACGGCACGCTGCTCGATCCGCCACGGCCCATGGAGACCGGGCGCGCGGCCACCGAGCGCCTGTGCGCCGCGATCGAGCACCGGCTCGCCGGGCGGTTCGGCGGCGTGTTCAGCGGCTGGTTGAACCACACGCGCGGCGGCCGCTGGACCGAGCCGCCGATGCAGGAGACGCTCAAACGCGTCGCCGCGGCGAAGTTCGAGCGCGTCCTCTACTTCCCATACGGATTCCTCGCGGACAACGCGGAGAGCGAGCTCGAGGGCCGCGTCCTGCTGCGCGCGCACCCCTGGCGGTCGATGGTCCACCTGCCGTGCCTGAACGTGGAGCCCGAGCTGGTCTCCGCGCTCGCCCGCCACGTGCTCGCGGCGCGGCCCGAGCAGCAGGCGCGCGCGGCCGCGGGCACGTAGTCGCGTTACGGCACGCGGCCGTCCAGGATGACCGCGAGCTTCGCCGGATCGATGTTCCCGCCCGAGATGACGCAGACCAGGGGACCGTCGAGACGCATCGCGGGCTTCCCGCTCGCGTCGATCACCCGTGAGCCACCCAGCGCCGCCGCGAGCGACGCCCCGCCCGCGCCCTCCGCGACGACGTGCGCGCGCGTCGCCAGCGTGCGCACGGCCGCCGCCACATCCTCGAGCGTGCTGACACAGGCACCGGCCAGCAGACCGCGAACGAGCGGCCACATCTCGGCCAAGACACCGCGTCCGCCGATCCCGTCGACGAAGCTCGGCG
>DATLUU010000763.1:0-4156 GCA_035577885.1 Verrucomicrobiia bacterium | reverse complement strand
GTCCAGAGATCGCCGTGGAGCAGGGTCTCGCTCGAGCCGGCATCGGCGAGCGCGCCCGCGCGTGCCGGCGCCTCGGCGTCCAGGTGCGCGAGCCGCTCGAGCAAGCGGTCGCGGAGCGCCATGTGCTCGCGCGAGACCATCGCCGGATGCCCTCGGAGCGCTGCCAGCGCGTGGATCGCGCCGCGCACGTTGTCGATGAAGTAGGCGAGCCCGAGGTCGTCCGTGGCGGCGCGGATCTCATCGAGCATGGGGTGCGAGGCGAAGCGCACGTGCAGCTTCGCGATCAGCTCGAGCGCCGCGTCCACGCGGTCGCCCTCCGGGCAGCGTTCGAGCGTCTGGTCGCCCAGGTACTCGTAGACGTGCCACACCGAGCCTGCCGCCGGCTCGGACGCCGCGACCAGGCGAGGCGCCGCCGACGCCAGCCCCACCGCGGGCAACCAATGCTTCATCAGCAGCTCGCAGCGCCTCGCCACCGCCGCATCCAGCCGCTTGGCGATGACCGTGCGCTCGACGTCGTGCACCTGGAACCGCAGCCGGTGCACGCGCGACTTGAGGGCGTGCTGCTCGATGCAGGTGACGGGCGCACCCGTCCTGTTCAGCGCCTGTCGGAGCGCGGCACGCAGCTCGCCCAGCGCGGGCTGGCCGCTTTCGGCGAGCACGTGCTCCAGGTCATCGATCACTTGAGCCACTCCTCGGCATGGGTGAGGCAGCTCGCGAGCTGGCGGTGCGTCGTGCGGATGGACGAGACCGGCATGAGCAGGCACAGAGGGTCTTCGAAGTGCAGCGACAGCGTGTCCCAGTCGATCGCGGCCAGCCGCCGGAGCAGGAATCCGACCCGCGACAAGCGCTCGATCGCCGCCCGGTCGAGCGCCGGCCCGTGGCCACGGACGGCGTGCGCGTAGACCTCGGGATCGAGCTGCGGCGTGCGACTGGCGCCGCGCGCGGGGGCGAGGTCGGCGACCGGGCTGCCCCAGCCCACGAGCTCCCAGTCGAGCGCGTAGAGCACGGGACCGCTCGGTTCCTCGCGGACGCGCACGTTCTTGGGCCGGAAGTCGCCGTGCACCACGGTGTCCGGGAGCATGGCACAGGCGCGCGCGATCGCGTCCCAGCGGCTCTCGGCGCGGTCCAGCGTCGCGACCGCGGCCACGAGCAGCTCGCGATCGGCGGCGGTCATGCCCGGGTTGCCGAGGTTCTCGAGGATGCGCGCGCGACCTTCCTGAAGGTGGCGGAGGTAGCGCGGCGGGCCGCCTTCGGGCAACCGGTCACCCGCGCCGAGCTCGGCCCCGGAGCGATGGAGTCGCGCGAGCCAGCGCGAGGCGAGTTCGCGGTGCTCGGGGTTCCGCGCGGTGAACTCGCGGTGGCCCACGTCCTCCAGGAACATCCAGCAGGTGCCGTCGCACTCGTCCACCGCGCCGAAGAACGTGGGCGAGGTGAGCGCGAGCCGCGGCACCAGGTCCTCGTAGCAGATGCGCTCCACCTCGCAGCTCGCTGCGTCGCAGCGCTTGGCGTACACGGAGTGCGGGCCGCCGTTCAGGAACTCGAGCCGGTAGATGGACGCGGGTTGGTGATTCGGCACCTCGCGCCAGATCTCCAGCGCCGAGGGCGCTGCGGGCGTGGCCGAAAGCCGGTTCCACGCCGCCACGGCGGCATGCCCCTGGATCGCGGCGCCGCGCAGGGTGCGGGAACGGCGGGGCCTCATGGGCGCGGGGGAGTTCCGGGAGAGAGAAGGCCGAGGAGGAGGGACGGAAAGGGTCGGCGTGAGGGTGTATCAATATAGCATGCGCCGAACGTCCGAATCAGCCCCGGAACTCATATCGGCCCGACGCGAGCCCGGTCGGGGGCCGGCGGGCGGGAGCGACCGTGCAAGCTGCACGGTCGCCGGCAGCTAGAACTGCTGCTTCTCGGTCGAGTGCTCGAGCGCCCGGGTCGCGGACTCCCCGCCGGAGATCACCTCCTGCAGCGCGTCGAACCAGCCCGTGCCCACGAACGACTGGTGCTTGATCGCGGCGTAGCCCTGCGAGGCGGCGAGCTCGAACTCGCGGTCCTGGAGCTTCGAGTACGCGGCCATGCCGCTGTCCCGATAGCCCCGTGACAGCTCGAACATGCTCAGGTTCAGGGCATGGAAGCCGGCCAGCGTCACGAACTGGAACGCGTAGCCCATCGCCCCCAGCTCGCGCTGGAACTTGGCGATCGTGGCGGCGTCCAGCTTCTTCGACCAGTTGAACGACGGCGAGCAGTTGTAGGCGAGACGCTTGCCGGGGAACTGGGCGTGGATGCCATCGGCGAAGCGCTTCGCCTCGGCGAGGTCGGGCGTGCTGGTCTCGCACCACACCAGGTCCGCCCATGGCGCGAACGCGAGGCCGCGCTCGATCGCCATCTCGAGGCCGTTGCGGATGTGGTAGAAGCCCTCGACCGTGCGCTCGCCGGTGATGAAGCCGCGGTCGCGCGGGTCGATGTCGCTGGTGAGGAGCGTCGCCGACTGGGCGTCGGTGCGGGCCACGAGCAGCGTGGGCACGTCGAGCACGTCGGCGGCGAGCCGGGCCGCGACCAGCTTCTGCACGAACTCGCGCGTCGGCACCAGCACCTTGCCGCCCAAGTGGCCGCACTTCTTTGCCGACGCCAATTGGTCCTCGAAATGCACCGCGGCTGCCCCGGCCTCGACCATGCCCTTCATCAGCTCGTAGGCATTCAGGTCGCCGCCGAACCCCGCCTCGGCGTCGGCGACGATGGGCGCCATCCACCACGTGCCGTCGCGGCCCTCGACGTGCGCGATCTGGTCGGCGCGCTGGAGCGCGTGGTTGATGCGCCGCACCACCGCGGGCACCGAGTCGGCGGGGTAGAGGCTCTGGTCGGGGTACATCTGGCCGGCGGTGTTGGCGTCCGCCGCCACCTGCCAGCCCGAGAGGTAGATCGCCTGCAGGCCCGCCGACACCATCTCCACCGCCTGGTTGCCGGTGAGCGCCCCCAGCGCGCGCACGGGCTCGCCGCTTTCCAGGAGCTGCCACAGCCGCTCGGTGCCATGGCGAGCGAGCGAGTGCTCCACGTGGACGGTGCCGCGCAGGCGCACCACGTCGCTCGCGGTGTAGCGCCGGGAGACTCCGCGCCAGCGCGCGTCGTCGGCCCAGGATTGTTCGATCTGCGCGGCGGTCCGTGGCGTATCCATCAGCGGTGTCCTCTCAGTCGGGGTCGAAAGCGGCGTTCTCGATCATCCATCGGCTCTGGAGGGCCGCCTCCTTGAGCGTGCGTTCGTTCCCGGCGTCCTTGCCCTGGGGCAGCGCGGCCACGAGGGCGGCGAGCTCGCCGTCGAAAGCCTGGGCCAGCAGCGCCGGGGACTGCTGCACCGGCAAGTCATCATCGCCGGCGATCGGGACCGCCGCGGCATGGCGCACGCGCTGCGCCAGCATCAGCCGGTAGATGCGGTCGGTGGCGAGGTCCTCCATGTAGCCGTCCAGCAGGCTCGCCCCCTTGCCATTGAGCACGCCGTTCCGGTAGCGGATCACGGTGCGCGTGGCGGCGCGCGTTCCCGCGATCGAGCGCGTGCCGACGCCGGCGGGAACGGGCCGCAGGTCGGGGTAGCGCTCGACCGGGTGCCGTGTCGCGAGCTGGTTCGGCACCGGGAACTGCGCCACCGCGATGGCGTTCTGGTCCGGGTGCCCGGTCCAGGCGCCGTCCATGCCGCAGGCGGCCTCGTTCTTCTTGTCCTTCTCCAGCGTCGCCAGCGCGCGCGCGTTCAGCTCGGCGTCCACGCGGCTCGGGTAGAGCGCGGTCATGCCGCCGATCGCGAGCGCGCCGCGGCGGTGACAGATGTCCACCATCAGGTGGCGCAGGCGCTGGAAGAACGGCACGTCGTGCGGGATGGTGTTGCGGTCGGGCAGCACCCAGGCGGGGTTCTCGAGGTTCCAGTGGATCAGGCTCGCCATGTAGTCCCAGCGCCCGAGGTTCAGCCCGACGATGTGCTCGCGCAGGTTGTAGAGGAACTCCTCCATCTCGAACGCGAGCGGGTGCGACTCCACGAGCGCCATGCAGCGGATCCAGGTGCGCGGCCAGCCGCGTGCCGCGGCCACGGCGGCGAAGACGTCGGCCCACCACTTCGCCTCCTCGGCCGACTCGCTCTTCGGGATGTAGATCGCGAGCGGGTGGCGGAGGTGCTCCGGCT
>DATLUU010000762.1:0-7132 GCA_035577885.1 Verrucomicrobiia bacterium | reverse complement strand
AAGCGGGCGAGCTGCTGCGCGCGCAGGCACGCTATCGCGAGGCGCTGGAACTCGGGCGCGACACCGATTCGCAGCAGCTGCTCGCCATGCTCACGCAGGCCGCATTCAATCTCGGGCTCCTGCTGAGCGAGAGCGGCGACGAGGCGCAGGCGGTGGAGAGCTGGGAGTCGGCGCTGGAGCTGGGCTCGCGCGCCGGGCACGCGGGCGGCTGGGACCCGGCCGCGGTCGCGGCGTTCAACCTCGGCCACCTCCACAACCGCCGCGGAGACCGCGACCGCGCCAAGCGCATGTTCGACGCCGTCGTGCGCGTGGGCGAGCCCTCGGGCACGCCGCTCGGCCGCATGGCGTGCGCCAAGGCGTCGCTCGCGCTCGCGGCGATGGCGGAGCGCGAGGGACTGCTCGGCGCGCCCGAGGCGGAGCGGCAGTACGCGAGGGCGCAGCTGTTCGGGCGCTCGAGCGAGCTGCCCGAGGGCGCACTCGCGGCGCTCCAGGCGACGCTCGCGCTCGGCGAGCGGTTGGTGCACGCGGGGCGCCACCTCGAGGCCTCCACCCAGTACCGAGACGCCCTGGTGCTCGCGGCGCACTGCGAGCCGCAGGCCGCGGCGCGTTTCGATCTCCTCGCCCGGCTTCGGCTCGGGCAGTCGCTCGCCGAGCTGGGCGAGCGCGACGAGGCGGTGACGCTGCTCCGGCGCGTGTTCGAGGTCGGGCGGCGGATGGACGAGCCCAGCTTGCGCGAGCTCGCCGGCCAGGCCGCCTGCAACCTGCACCGCGCGCTCGGCTCGCTCGACCGCTGGGAGGAGGCGCGCGCACTCGCCGACGAGTCGCTGGCGTTCACGCGCACGCTCGACTCCGGCACCGGGCGCGCGCTCGAGGCCGCGGCCACGTATGCGCGCGCGTTTCAAGCCCTGCACGACGGCCGTCGCGACGAGGCGCTCGCCGGGCTCGCCGACGTGGCGCGCATCGGGCGCGAGAGCGGCGTCGACGTGGGCGCGCGGATCGCGCTCGACGCCCAGCTCCTCGCCGGCCACCTGCACCGGCAGGCGGGGCGGCTCGAGGACGCCGTGCGCGCGTTCCGGGAGGCGCTCGCGAGCGTGCGCGCCGATGCCGCCTCCGGCAGCACGCCGGAGCTGGACGCCATGGCAGCCATGGCGCAGGTCAACCTCGGGCACGCGCTGCTCGGGCTCGAGCGCGGCTTCGAGGCGCGCCACGCCTACCTCGCCGCGCTCGAGCGCGGGCGCGCGAGCGGCCTGCCGAGCGGCCGCGCCGCGGCGGCGAACGCGGCGTTGAACCTGGCCTCGCTGCACGAGGGCGAGGCGGGCACGCGCGAGCGCCGCGACTGGCTCGAGGTGGCGCGTGCGCTCGGCCGCTCGAGCCACACGCCGCTCGGGCAGGAGTGCGCGACCCAGGCGGAGCGGGCACTCGCCGACCTGGACGGGGACGACGCCTCGCGCAACTGAATTGCGCGGCCCGCGGGCCGTGCGTAGTGTGCATCGCCGACGTTCCGAGACGCCCCCCCCGCGAGAGCCCGACCATGCTCACCGCAGCCGAGCTGCACAAGCGACTGGACCAGACCCGCGCCAGCCTCGAGGGCCTGCGGAGGTACCTTTGACGTCGACGTGCTGCGCCGCGAGGTGGGCGAGCTCGAAGAGCGCATGGCGGCGCCGGGGTTCTGGGACAAGCCCGAGGACGCGCAGCGCGTCGTCTCGCGGCTGAAGTCCGCGAAGCGCTCCGTCGACGAGTTCGCGGCGCGCGAGGGCAGCCTCGCCAGCGTCGCCGAGCTGCTGGAGCTGGCCGAGCAGGAGGGCGACACCGCCATGCTCGCCGAGCTCGAGCGCGAGATCGGGACGCTCGAAGCCCAGGTCGCGAACCTCGAGACCCGGAGCCTGCTCTCGGGCGAGCACGACCGCCTGGGCGCGCTGGTGATCATCCACCCCGGCGCCGGCGGCACCGAGTCGCAGGACTGGGCGGAGATGCTGATGCGCATGTACCAGCGCTGGGCCGAGCGCAAGGGCTATGACGTGAATCTGCTCGACTACCAGGCCGGCGACGAGGCGGGCATCAAGGACGCCACGCTCGAGATCGACAACGAGTACGCCTATGGGTATCTCAAGGGCGAGACCGGCGTGCACCGCCTGGTGCGCATCTCGCCCTACGACGCGAACGCGCGCCGGCACACGTCGTTCTCGTCGGTGAGCGTGCTGCCGATGATCGACAACACCATCAAGGTCGAGATCGCGCCCGGCGACCTGCGCATCGACACCATGCGCGCGGGCGGTGCCGGCGGGCAGCACGTGAACAAGACCGAATCCGCCGTGCGCATCACCCACCTGCCGACCGGGCTCGTGGTGCAGTCGCAGGCGGAGCGGAGCCAGCACCGCAACAAGGACGCGGCGATGAAGATCCTGATGTCGCGCCTGTTCGTGCTGCGCGAGGCCGAGGAGCGAGCCAAGACCGCGGCGCTCGCCGGCGTCAAGAAGGACATCGATTTCGGCAGCCAGATCCGCTCGTACGTGCTGCAGCCCTACACCATGGCGAACGACCACCGCACCGAGACCAAGCTGCCCGACGTGCACCGCGTGCTGGACGGCGACCTGGACCCGTTCATCGACGCCTGGCTCAAGAGCCAGCAACCGAAGAAGGAGCCCGCGTGATGCCCACGACGACGGTTCCCACCCACATCTTCCGCGAGTACGACATCCGCGGGCTGCACGCCACCGAGCTCTCCGATCCCACCGCGGAGGTCGTGGGCCGCGCGTTCGCGACCCGCATCCGCGCCGAGGGCGGCACGCGCGTGGCGCTCGGCCAGGACGTGCGCCCGTCCTCGGAGCGGCTCGCACGCGCCGCCGAGCGCGGCATGATCGCCGCCGGCCTGGCGGTCGAGCGCGTCGGCGTCGTGCCCACGCCGGCGCTGTACTTCGCGGTGGCGCAGCGCGGGCTGGACGGCGGCATGCAGATCACCGGCAGCCACAACCCGCCCGAGTTCAACGGCTTCAAGATGACGAAACGGAAGCTGCCGCTCTACGGCCCGGAGATCCTCGAGATGCGCCGCGCCATCCAGGCCGGCGAGCTCGCCTCCGGCGCCGGCGGCTCGTGGAGCGACAAGCCGATCATGGACGCGTACCGGGCCATGCTCATCGAACGCTGCTCGAGCCCGAAGGGCCTGAACGTGGTCATGGACTGCGGAAACGGCTGCGCCGGGACCGTGGTGCCGCAGGTGTTCGAAAAGATGGGCCACACCGTGACCCCGCTCTTCGCCGAGCTGGACGGGCGCTTCCCGAACCACCTGCCCGATCCCACCGTGCCGGAGCTGCTCGTGGACCTGCAGCGGAAGGTGAAGGAGACCGGCGCGGATTTAGGTGTCGGCTTCGACGGCGACGCCGACCGGATCGGCGCCATCACCGCGACCGGCCGCATCGTCTGGGGCGACCAGCTGCTGGCGCTGTTCGCGCGCGACGTGCTCTCGCGCGTGCCGGGGGCCACGGTCGTGTTCGACGTCAAGTGCTCGCAGGCGCTCTCCGAGGACATCGCCGCCCACGGCGGCAAGCCGCTGATGTGGAAGACCGGGCACTCGCTCCTGAAGAAGAAGCTCGCCGAGACGGGTGCGCCGCTGGCGGGGGAGATGAGTGGGCACATGTTCTTCAGCGAGGGCTACTTTGGATATGACGACGCGCTGTTCGCCGCCGGCCGGCTGCTGCGCTACGTCGCCTCGACGGGGAAGACGCTCGAGCAGCTGGTGGCGAGCCTGCCGCAGTACTTCTCCACGCCCGAGATGCGGCTCGCGTGTCCGGAGGAGCGCAAGTTCCAGGTGCCGGACCTCCTCAAGTCGGAGTTCGCCGCCAAGCATCGCGTCATCGACATCGACGGCATCCGCGTCGAGTTCGGCGACGGCTGGGGGCTCGTGCGCGCCTCGAACACGCAGCCGGTGCTGGTGGTGCGCTTCGAGGCGCGGACCGAGAAGCGCCTCGCCGAGATCCGCGACATGATGATGGGCGCGCTGAAGCGGGTGGGGGTGGAGGACGCGCCGGTCGCCCACTGACGGCATCGAGCCTCGCCTCGCGCGTGCGCGTCCGCTGCCGCGCACGTTCTATGCCCGCGGGCCGCGCGCGCTCGCTCGCGCGCTGCTCGGCCGCGTGCTCGTGCACGACGATCCGCGCGCGGGCCGCCTCGCCGGGCTGATCGTGGAGACCGAGGCGTACGGCGGTGCCGACGACCCCGCGAGCCACGCCCACCGCGGCGAGACCCCGCGCAACCGCGTCATGTTCGGCCCACCCGGCGTCGCCTACGTCTACTTCACCTACGGCATGCACCACTGCTTCAACGTCGTCTGCGGCGCGGTGGGGGACCCCTCGGCGGTGCTGGTGCGCGCGCTGGAGCCGGTGCTGGGGCTCGCTGCCATGCGCCGCCGGCGCCCGGGCGCGGACGCTGCGCGCCTGGCGCGTGGTCCCGGCTCGCTCGCCCGCGCGCTGGGCCTGGACCGCGGCCACGACGGTGCTGACCTCACCCGCGGCCCGCTGTGGATCGCGGACCTGCCGCCGCGCCGGCTCGGACGCCCGATCGGCCGCGGTCCGCGCGTGGGCATCACCCGCGCCGCCGAGCGGCCGTGGCGATACTGGCTGGTCGGGAGCGCCGCCGTCTCCGCGGGGCCCGTGCACAAGCGCCGTTGACACCCCGGCGATGCATTCCTAGAATCCGCGCGCCCTTCGGCGACCGTGCGTGCTTTCGCCTCCTCAAGGCGGAAGCCCGTTTTCTTGCCGTGCGCACGGGCTCGCCGACCTGCACGAGAGCGATGAAAGGAGTGGTGGATGAGGTTTCCGCGCTGGGCCGCGCCTCGCGTGGTGCTCGCTTCGTGGCTGGCCCTGATGCTCTACGTCCCCACCGCGTCGGCTCAGTTCTTCGCTCCCGCGCTCCGCACCCTCGACATCGACACCGAGCAGCTCTCGCGCAGCGCGCGCCTGCTCGGCATGGGCGGGCTGACGCTGGTGGTGCCCGACCACAACACCACGTACTCGCTCTGGGACATGGCCCGCATCCCGGTCGCGATCACCGACGACGACAGCACCTCCACCATGGACGTGGATCCGGGCTCGGACGCGCTGTCCGCGGTGCACACGCTCGCCGACGGGCGTGAGCGCCAGAACCTCGCCGCGCGCCGCACCGGCTCGGGGATCGAGGCGGTGTACCGGAGTCGCGAGTCGGGCGGCGGGTTCGGCTACGTCGGCGACTTGAGCAACCTGCGTTACGACCAGCCCGTCACCGCGGGAGCGGAGCTGCGGCAGAGCGTGCTGCGCCCGGCCGGCACCGCGATCCTCACCGGTGTCGTGCCGCGCTTCTTCCATCGCCGTCTGCAGTGGGGACTCCACCTGCGCTTCCTCAACGAGACCGTGGACCGGCAGTACCGCGAGATCGTGAGCAACGCCGCGGGCGAGTACATCGACCTCGGCGGCGGCGAGCTGCCGCCGCCCACCGAGTTCGTGCTCACCTCGCTGGACGTGAACACCACGGCGTACGGCCTCTCGACGTCGTACACGCTCGGCAAGTCCACGCACATCGCGCTCGGCATCGAGCACGAGAACAATCGCTTCAAGGGCACGAACGCTCTCGACAAGTCGACCTACGAGACCGACGAGACGCGGCCGTCCTGGAACGGGCAGGCCGCGATCGTCAGCCAGATCGGCCACACGTTCGAGTGGGGCGTGAACGGCATCGGCCGCGTTTCGAACTCGGAGGTCGACTGGCGGTTCACGATCTCGAACGGCGTCGGAGCCGTGCCGCTCTCGGGCCGAGGCAACATGCTGTCGCGCGACGAGAAGTCGAGCGAGATGCAGGCGCGGGCGCGCTGGACGCCGGGCAAGACCGGGCGGACCGTGGTGTCGGGCGAGATGCATACGGCGGCAAGCAAGATCCTCACCGATCCGCCGAATGCGAACGACGCGACCTCGCTGAACCGATTCATCAACGACGCGTACCACAGCAATACGCCGGCCGCCGCGGGGTTGACGCTGCCGGACAGCGTCATCCACGGCGAGACGCGGCGGTACGCGGTGGGCGGGAGCGGCGGCGTGTCGCACCGGTTCACGAGCAACACGGTCGGCGTCGAGTACCACTGGTCGCGCGACGTGAGCACCACCCAGCAGCTGGGGGACGGCCCGCGGCGCGTCGACTGGGACATCCGCGGCGGGCTCGAGCATCCGCTCGGCAAGGTGATCACGGGCCGGCTCGGATACCAGTACCACTCGGTGGACGAGGACGAGTTCACGACCGGCAACGAGTTCAAGGCGAACGCGTTCTCGCTCGGGCTCGGCTACGCGCCGCCCGGGGCGACGTGGACGCTCGAGTCCGGCTACCGCGTCGAGTTCCGCACCCAGGACTTCAACGACCCGACCGACGAGCGCCAGAGCCGCCAGAACCTGGGGATCGAGGTCCTCTGGAAGTTCTGATCCCCGATCGGGCTGCCCGACCCCCGAGGGCGGGCGGCGGCCAGGGCCTCACGGGCGCGTTCGTCACAAGGACCTTGACGTCGGCGGGACGTCGTCCGATATTACGGGGGACGGGCGTATTGCACCCTTTCTGGGCCTTGGGCCGATGGGTGCCTTTCCGCGCAACCGCGCGTGCGTTGCCCCGCGAGCCACTCCACCCCTTCGGCTCGAAGCCTGCCACGTCCCGCCTCGGCGTCCCGGCACACTGGATGGCGCCGGAACTCGCGTCTCGCGAACGACTTGGCATGTGGAATCCATTGACAGGACAAAGGCTTGTTGGCACTTTCCACCGGTTACTCGAGCCAGGCCGGCATCTCGGGTCCATCCGACCGAAGGTTTCATAGGGGAGGGCTCCCGCACATGGTCCGCACAGTCCACCGCACCTTGTCGGCCCTGATCGCCGCCGCGGCGATCCTGGGGCCGGCTCTGTGCGCGCACGCACAATCCAAGCCCGCGGCCCCGGCGCCCGCGAGCGCGGCCAAGCCCGCTGCCGCGCCGAGCGCCGCACCCGCGGGTGCCAGCGGTCGCGTCACCGGGCGTGCGCTCGAGAAGGGCCATGAACCCGTGCCCTTCGCCAACGTCATCATCCTCGGCACGAAGCAGGGCACGATGACGGACGAGACGGGCGCGTTCGTGATCGCGGGTGTGCCGGTGGG
>DATLUU010000761.1:0-7211 GCA_035577885.1 Verrucomicrobiia bacterium | reverse complement strand
AGCCGCGCCGGGTCCGGTGACCGAGAAAGTGGCTGCCGTGATCGTCGATGCTGACATCGGCTCACTGAACGTTGCGGTGATGACGGCCACGCCCGTGGCCCCGTCGGCGGGGTTGGTGGAGCTGACCGTCGGCGCCGTTGTGTCGCCGCCCGGCGTGGTGGGAGTGGAGATGTCCTTGCTGCACCCGGCCGAAACGGCCAGAAGCATTGCGAGGGTGAAGATGGGGAGCTTGCCATTGAGAATCCTGTTCACGAGACCTCCTGTCGCGGATGGGCGCACATCGCTTGCGTGCCCGATCGCAGCTCACCGACGCGAAGGGCACGAACCGTGCCCCGCTCGCAGGCGACGCTGGTTTCGCTACAAGGCGCTGCGCTCGCAGGCTCTAACGCTCGAGGCGCGTTCGAGAGGCCCGGTCACATGCGCGAGTGCGCTCGGAAGACAGGGCAGGACGTTCAATCTCCCGCCGAATGTTCAAAACGGGGCGCGGAGCTATCGCTTCAGCCGGGACATTTGCTCCTTGGCCCACATCCGCCAGTTGCTCGTCTCGCCGCGCAGCGCGATGTCCTCGAGCATTCCCGGAAGCCGATCGCTCGTGCGGCCCGTGCGCAGGGTCAGCCTGGCGATGGCCTCGATGGTCCGGATGTGCGTGGGCCACACTTCCAGCGCCGCGTCGTAGGCCGTGAACGCTCGGTCGTACAGGCCCGCCCGTTCGAACGTGAGGCCGAGGTTCAACCTCGGGTCCGGGCTCCCGGGCATGAGCTTGCGCGCCGCCTCGAACTCGGTCGCGGCCTCGTAGAGCCTCGACTGGCGCAGACACAGCACGCCGAGATCGTTGTGCGCGGGCCCGTCGTAGGGATCGGCCTTGAGTGCCGCATGCAGGAGGTCTTCCGCCCTTGCCGGGTTGGATTCGATCACGTCCACCGCTTCCGTGGCCAGCGCATGGGCGCGTTTCGAATTGCCGCCGGTACCGGGGTGCGTCGGGCCGGGCATCCGCGAAGTCGACGCGGCGCATGACGCGCAGGCGATGCATACGAACGCGACGCCCAGGA
The DNA here is from genome assembly GCA_035577885.1 of Verrucomicrobiia bacterium. Taxonomy (GTDB): domain Bacteria; phylum Eisenbacteria; class RBG-16-71-46; order RBG-16-71-46; family RBG-16-71-46; genus JAIOPA01. The sequence continues at coordinate 6,162 of DATLUU010000761.1, read as the reverse complement.
CCTTGATCGCGCTCGACATTGCCGCCTTCGTCTGGCTCATCGGATGAGCACCGGTTCGATTTCGGGCCAGCGCGGATCGATGTCGGCGTGGTGAGCGTCGACGTCGCTGATGAACTTCAGGTCCTGGAAGTCCGTGCTACGAAGGATGCTGGCGCGGATGAACACGTAGAAACGCGAGTGCGTGCTGACGTTGGAATTGGAGCGGAACAGGCGTCCGACCAGCGGCAGATCCGCGAGCAGGGGCACGCGCGAACTCGCCTGCGTTCGGCTGTTCGTCTCCAAACCGCCGAGTGCGACGGTATACCCGTCGGGGATCGTGGCGATGCTGTTCAGGTTGTTCTGCTGCCTGGGCGGAGGCAGGGAAGGAGCGCTGGCCGTGCCCACGAACGTGCTCAAGACGATGGAGTACTCGAGGACGAGATGGTCGCCCTCGGCGATCTGGGGTCGGACGTTGATCGTGGTGCCGGCATCCTGCGTGCCACCGAACGTGGTCGTGGCGACCACGTTGGCGACATTGGTGCTGAGGAAGGGAGTCTGCAGCACCGAGGCGAGGTTCGCCCTCTGGTTGGAGTTCACGAGGACCTTGGGGACGTTGAGTGCGCGCCCCTTGTTGAGGACCTGGAGGGCGTGCACCAGCACGCTGAAGTCGCGCGGTTTGAGGACGATGCCGGTGAGGCCCAGCAGGCTCGGGGGAGGCTGCAGCTCCTCGCCCGGGATCGACGAACCCAGGCCGAACAGGGAAGAGAGCGTGGCCGCGGTGCCATGGTCGCTGACGCCGCGGAACTCGACTCCCAGGTCGAGGGCGTCACTGTCGCTCAGGTTGAGGATCAGCACCTCGAGCATGACTTGCGGCGGCATCACGTCGAGCGTCGTGATGAGCCCCGCGATCTTGTCGATGAGAACCGCGTCCCCTGACGCGAACAACGTGTTGGTGGCTTCATCCGCGCTCACGAATAGCCTGCCGTTGTCGACACGCGGCGAAGACATGTCGGGGGGCGGCCCCGGAGCCGTGGGCGGCCCCGGTACGGACACGGAATCCGATCTGTACACAACGGGATTCAGGCTCGACGGCTCGCTCGGCGTCGGCTCCGCCGGGCTCAAGTATCCGGTGCCGGAGAGGCGGTTCAGGAGCTCGGCGAGTTCCAGCGCGCTCCGGTTCCGGATCGAGAACACACGAAACGTCTCGCTGCCCGTCGTCCTCGGCGGCGTATCCAGGAATTTCAGGAGTTGAGAGACCTGGTCGAGGTTGGGGCGCAGATCCGCAAGCTGGATCGAATTGGTCTTCCCCAGCGCCGAAGCCAACGCGGCTGATCCCGACAGCGCCTTCTTGATCGTGGGAAGCACGTCTTCCGGCGACGCGAACAGGAGCCTATGCAGGACTTTGACGTACCCGGCCATGCTCCTGGGGGAATCGTCGTCCTCGAGACGCGCGAGGCTGCCCGCATCGTCCAGCTTGACCACGGTGAGCGCTGATTCGCCCGGCTTCTGGATCGTGGTGAATCCACGCGACGCCAGCGCGGCGTTGGTCAGCGTCCAGAGCTCGAGGTCCGAGTGGCCTGCCGAGAGCGCGACCGTTCCCACCAGCTGCCCGGGCTCGTACTTGACGCTGAGCCCCAGCTTCTCCGCGCAGAGGTCGACGAGGCGGGCCAGGTCGATATCGTTCGCGCTCGCGGCGCTGGGCGGGCTCTGGCCCTCAGGTGAAGCTGCGCGCGCCGGAACCGCGAGGCACAGCGCCAGGCAGAGAAGCCACGTCGGTGGCCTCGCACGCAGAGGGGGAAATGTGTGGCGCTTCACCCTTGGTTCTTGCTTGGGGTCGCCCGGTGCCGCCCGCGAAAACGCGGGCCTCCCGTTCATCCTCTGCGCGCAGACTTGGTCCTTCGCGTACTGGCTCCTCCGAGAATCGTATAGGTGATGTTTGTCCGTCGAACACACCGGACATGCGCATGCTAATGCCGCGTCGCACCGCAAGTCCAGTCAGATGCGAGAAAAGAATGAGTCGCAGACGCGGTCGAGCAGGCGCATATGAAAGCATGAGAGTCCTTGCCCGGTCGGACACACGGCATCGCTGTCGTTGAGCGGCAGCGCACGGTCGCCGGTTCTTGTAATTCTGACACCCCGAAAATGCAATCGCTGGCCCGCCGGGAATCACGCCCGAGAGTCGACGCGCCGAATTCAATGTGTTTCCGCATCCGCGGAGCGGTCCGGCGATCGACGTCTGCGTGGCCCGCTCCTTGCCTTGATGGCGAGTGGCAGGGCCGCAGGCCCGCTGCTCCATCCTATTCCCCGCTGGACCTTCGTCCTTGTTTCCCCACTGTCATCACGACAGAAGGGCATCTGCCCATGAAGCGTCTCCACTCGGTTCTCCTGTTCACCTGGGTGGGTGTGGTGGTTCTCGGCGCGCCGGCCCAGGCTGGGCTATGCGTGCCCCAGACGGCATTCGCGTGCACGAGCCTGCAGAGTCATTTCAATGCTCTGGGTGAGTCGATCGACGTGCTCACCCAACAAGAGGAGGGCCTCGTCTGGAGCACGAGCGTGTCCTCGAATGCAACGATGAGCATCATGTTCCAGTTGGCCGGAAACCCGAATCAGGACGAGTTCGGCATCGTTGGACTCAGCCCCGCCGGAAGCCGCTCCGGACTCTGTGCTGTATTCCCCGCCAATGCCTTCAGCACCGGCTACTTCGCGGTCGCATCGTTCCGTTCCGGAGGCGTGCTCACGGTGAACCTGTTTGACGCCTCGGCAACGGTCATCAATACGACCACCTACGCGGGAGTGGATCGCTCGCGGTTCATGTACTACGTCAAGAACTCCGCCGGGACGTTCTTCAGTCACATGGGCTACAACTCCGACGGCAAGGTGCACTCGCTCGTCTTCGCCGGCAGCAACATGGCCAGGGGGAGCTGGTGGATGGCGTGGGAGGATTCCATGACTCCGAGCGCGGGTGCCGACTTTGGCGATGGCCTGGTGTTCCTGGGGGCGCTCAATCCGACACCCGTCAGGCACGCGACGTGGGCCTCGGTGAAAGCGCGGTTCCGGTGATCCCCACCGGGTGGCGTCGTCGTCGATGAGCGGCGATACGCCGTTTGAAAAAACCGGAGCACCGGAGTTGCAACGCCGGCCTCCGGTGAACGCCGCAGCCCGCGCGTGACCAACGATTGCAGTCACTTACCCGGTTGCGATTCGTGGCACGAGAGATGCGGGTGTTCCTCGAAGCCGACCTGCGGCTCCCCGAACCTGGTCTCCCGCAATAGATCGTGATCGCGGCGGACCACGCCACTTGAACGCTGATTTGATGTGGTCGCGAGGCTGCACGCTGGGATCGGCGCATGCCGTGAACAGCACGGCAACACGAAGGGAGACCGAAATGTCACTGCTTCGACTCCAGTCGGAGCCATCATCCTGTTCGCCCCGGACCGCGGTCCATCAACTCATGCCCGTGTTCCGCATCGCGACCTTCAATGTCTTGTGTGGGTACTCGTTCGGTCCGTGCGCGTGGTCCGAGCGGCAGCAACTGATACGTCGTTCGATCGAGGCGGCTCGACCCGACGTTCTCGGGCTCCAGGAGATCTCCTCGTCAAGGCTCGCAGACGCTGCGGATCTGGTGGCGCCGCTGACGCTCGTGCAGGGGCCGTCGACGGGCCCCGCCCGTTGGTCCAGGGGCGCCGTTGGTTCCGAGCGCGATCGGGGCGGGGAGCATCTCCCGATCGTCTACCGGGCGGATCGGTTCAGGCTGCACGACAGCGGCGGCTTCTGGATCTCCGCGACGTCCGACCGTCCCCGTCCGATGCAGCCTCTCTCGCGGGCTCCGTTCCTCGTGCATTGGGCACGGCTGACGTCTCGGGATCTCTCCGGGTCGTTGCTCGTCATGAATTCGCACTTCTGGCACACGCCTTGGCACCATGCGCCCACCGCGCAGGTCGTCACCGCACAGCTCGGCGCTCTCCACGCTGCGAGCCCGGGGCGCTCCGACACCAACGGCAGCATGCAGAGCGTGTGTTCAGGCGCTGGACTCGTGGATGTCGCCAGGTTCGCTGCCGTGCATCCAGGCCCCCCCGTGACGTATCACTGGGGGAGGGATACGACTCGATTCGGCATGACACTCGACTACGTGCTCGCGCGAACGCCGTTGTGCCCGGAGGCCATCGACGTACACGAGGGGGGTCTCAATCCGTTCGATCATCAACTTCTGGTCCTCGAGGTCGATCAAGACAAAGGGTGATCATCCGGTCCCTCGTCCCCGCGCGCCAAGCCCTCCGACCGGGATCAACTCCCGCCGTTCGCTCCCGGGGCCCCGCGCGGACGACCCGCGAGGCTGGCCACGACGCCGATCAGCTCACTTGGGTCCGCTGGCTTCGAGAGGTACATCTGAAACCCGGCGGCCAGCATGCTGACCCGATCTTCGGTCGTCGCGTAGGCCGTGAGTGCCGCGGCAGGGAGGTCCCCGCCATGCTCGGCGCTGCGTGCCCGGATCTTCTTGATCAGGACATAGCCGTCCTCATCGGGCATGGCGATGTCAGAGATCAACACGTCCGGCTTCCACACGTCGAGCATCTGCAGTGCCTGCGCCGCCGAACCCGCGAGCCGAACCTCCGCTCCGCATGACTCGAGCAGCATCTGCACCGCCTCGTTCGCCGTCGACTCGTCGTCCACGAGCAGCACGCGGACCCGGTCCAGCCTGCCCAAGAGAACGTTCGCGAGCCTGTCCGCGACCCGGGGGTGCCGCGGACGCAACACCCCCGATTGATCGTTGGTCCCGAGCAATGGAAACTTGATGGTGAACGTCGATCCCAATCCCTGCCCCGGGCTCGCCGCGTTGATCTCGCCGCCGTGGAGCTCGACGATGTGACGAACGATGGACAGACCCAGCCCGAGGCCGCTGTGGCGGCGCATCGACCCGTCGGTCTCCTGCTGGAAGGGCTCGAACACGTGGGGCAGGAACCCGGGTTCTATTCCGATCCCGCTGTCGGAAACCACCATCTCCACGTGGGACTCCGCACGCCGGAGCCGGACCTGGATGCTGCCGCCCTTGGGGGTGAATTTGATCGCGTTCGAGAGCAGGTTCGACATCACCTGCTGGAGTCGCTCCGAGTCGCCCGAGATGAGGCCCGCTCTTTCGTCCAGGACCAACTGCATGCGGATCCGCCGGGCGTCACTTGCCGGGCGCTGGGATTCCACCGCGTCGCGGATCACGGGCACGAGGTCGATGGGCCGCACATCCAGCCGAAACTTGCCGGACATCACCCGCGAGACGTCGAGGAGGTCATCGATCAGTTGCGATAGCGACACGACGTTGGACTCGATGACTTCCAGGCCACGGTCGCCCTTTTCCTTGTCCAGCGTGCCGCTTCGAATCAGCTGCGTCCACATCAGGATCGGTGCGAGGGGGTTGCGAAGTTCGTGCGAGACGGTCGCCAGGAACTGGTCCTTCTGTTGGTTGGCAGCCTTCGCCTCGTTCAGGTCGATCGTGATCCGGCTCTGTCCTTCCTCGGAGCGCGCGCGCGCGCTCGCATTTTCACGATAGCTCCGATTGACGACCACGATGAGGATCAGGCACAGGATCACCGCCACCGCGATGGAAACCGTGGTGATCGCGCTGAACATCGCCTGCGTTCTGCTCACCCACGCCCGCGTGACGCCGGGTGCGCCGGCCACCGGGGGCGCGATGCGCGACGTGAGGGCGTCCAGTGATTGCTCCAGTGCCAGCCCCCGGGAGCCCACGAGCGCAGTGGAGGAAGTCGACGGCTGGCGCGGGAGGTCGCGCAACGCATCCTCGAACGCCTGCTGGTAATCACCGTCCGCGCGCTCGACGCGGTCGAGCAAGGAGCCGATCTCGGGGTCCGTCGTCTGCGTCCGGCGCCTGGCCACCTCGTCGCGCAGGTTCGCGCTCAGTGCCCCCGCGGCCCGGGCGTACTGCGGCTGCCCGGTGAGCAGGGCGAGGCTCACCGCCGAGATCTCCCGGAGGCCGGTCAGTCGCACCACCTGAAGTGGATCGGGACCGCGTTCCTCTTCTGCGGTCAACCTCGCCATGTTGCGAATCAGGACTTTCGAGGCGAACAGCGAGGTCCCGACGCTCAAGATCGCGAGCAGGCCGATGACGACCAGTCCTGCGTTCAGCGTGTGCTGTCGTGACCACCTGCGCATGGGTCGATCCTGACTGCTGGA
>DATLUU010000760.1:0-2454 GCA_035577885.1 Verrucomicrobiia bacterium | reverse complement strand
CATGGCATGTCCTCCCATGATCTCTGGGGAGGCGCGCAGGGCCGGGAGTGCGCGAGGATAGGCCCGAGCCTAGTGAATCGGCGTCGGCCTCTTGTCACGTCGCTGCATTCTCGATGGCGGTCAGCACCCGCGAACGCCGCGCGAAACTCCGGTCACCAAGCGCTCCCCGGGTGGAGGCCGCTCGCCGATGTGGCTAGATTGCACCGGCTCCGCTCCGCGACTCACCCGACCTCCCCCGCACAGGGGTTCCATGTCGCGCACGTCTCCTCCCGCCCGAAGCGTCCGGCCGCCGCGCCCGCCCGAGCGTTCCCGCCGCTCGTGGATGTTCGAGCTGGGCGCCTCGCTCGCCATGATCCTGGGCATCGCCGGCGCCGTGCGCATGGCCTGGGTGTGTGACGACGCGTTCATCTCGTTTCGCTACGCCGAGAACCTGGTACGCGGGCTGGGCCTGGTCTACAACGCGGGCGAGCGGGTCGAGGGCTACTCGAACTTCCTGTGGACGCTCGGCACCGCGCTCGGGATGCGGCTCGGCGTGGATCCGGAGCAGTGGACGGTGGTGTGGGGCGTGATCTTCTACGCGGCCACGATCGTCGTGTTGTGCGAGCTCCGCCGCCGGAACGCGGTGGGGCAGGGGTTGGCAGCGGTGGGGCTGCCGCTCGCCGGGCTCCTCGCGGCCGTGCATGGCGACTGGAACGTGTACGCGACCAGCGGGCTCGAGACCTCGTGCTTCACGTTCCTCGTCACCCTCGCCTATGCGCTCGCGGTGACCACGACGGCGCCGGCGTGGATGGCGGGACTCGCGCTCGCGCTCGCCGCCCTCACCCGACCCGACGGCATCGTGTTCGCGCCCTTCTTCGCGGTCTACATGGCGTTGGCGAGGCCACGCCGCGTGAGGTCAGCGATCGAGCTCGCGGCGGCGTTCCTCGCGCTCTGGCTGCCGTACGTGGCGTGGAAGGTGCGCTACTACGGGGACTTCTTCCCCAACACCTACTACGCCAAGTCTGCCGGGCTCGCGTGGTGGAGCCAGGGGTGGATCTACGTTCGTCTCTATTTCGAGAAGTACTGGGTGCTGGCGCTGGCGATCCCGCTCGCGGTCGCGGCGTGGATCATCCCTCCGCGAAGGACGAAAGCCCCACCCGCAGGGCCACCAGCTCGCCGGCCCGGGACGACGCCGGTGCCGGCGGCTGCAGCGAGGTCGATTGCCTGGCCCGAGGTCTTCGCCGCAGCACTCGCCATCGGTTTCACCCTCTACGTGATGCGCGTGGGCGGGGATTTCATGTATGCGCGCATGCTCATCCCCGCGACGCCGTTCTACATCCTCGTCCTCGAGTCCGCTTGGTCACGCGCGCTCGCCGGAAGGCCGCGCGCCGAGCTGGCGGTGGCCGCGGGCCTCGTCGCCGCGGTCGCGTTCATGCCCTATCCGTTCACCGGCAGCGGCTGGCAGGCCGGGATCGTGAACGAGCGCGAGTTCTACCAGCCCGAGGACGTCGAGATCCGGCGCACCGAGGGCGAGACGCTGCAGCGCTTCTTCGATGGGCTGCCCGTGAGCATCGCCATCGTCGGCTCGCAGGCGAAGACCGCGTACTACGCGCGGCCCGCGGTCGCGATCGAGGCGCAGACGGGGCTCACCGACCGCTGGATCGCGCACCAGCCGCTCGCGAAGCGCGGGCGCGTGGGACACGAGAAGCTGGCTCCGGTCTCCTACCTGCTGTCGCGGAAGGTGGACTTCGTGATCCACCATTTCCCCACCGTGACGCTCGATCTCATCCACACGGTCCCGGTGATCCCCATCGAATTCGGCCGCGTCACCGGCTACATGGTGCACTGGGACGCGCCGCTACTCGCCGCGTTGGCGAAGCGCGGCGCGCGTTTCACGGATTTCCCGAAAGCGCTCGATGCCCGCCAGGCGGCGTTCGAGCGGCTCCCCGCCGATTCGCTGGCGATGGAGTACGCACGGCTCAAGGCCTTCTATTTCGACGGCGTTCAGGATTCCGTACGCGAGGCGCGATTCCGCTGACGGGACGCGACGGCCACTCCGCGAGGGGTGGCCGTCGCTCGCTGCGGTCACCGGTAGAGCTTCTTCACCTGGCCCCACGTGCTGCGCGCCGTCGGCGTGACCCCGAACGCGCTCACGTCGCCCACCTTGTCGCCGAGTCGGAACTCGTCCGACCCGAACTCCGATTGGTTCATGTTCACCATCGTTCCGTACGTCACCCCGGGCACGTTCATCACCAGGTCCGGCAGCGCCAGCAACACGTTGTTCACGTACAGGTCGACCAGCCAGGTCCCACCGCCGGCGGTGAAGTGCGCCATGATGAAGTCCGTCGACCCGGCGGCGGTGAAGGGCTTGGGGCAGGGGAAGAATGCTCCGCCGATGAAGATCCCGTACTGGCCGAGCCGCACGCCCATGCCTACCGCCGGCGGATCCCCGAACGCGGACCCGGCGGCCGAAAG
>DATLUU010000759.1:0-6492 GCA_035577885.1 Verrucomicrobiia bacterium | reverse complement strand
GTTTCGGCCTGCGGCCGTGCACGGGCCCGGCGGGCGCGGCCGGCTGCGCCGCCGCCCGGGCGCGATCGTCGTGGCCGCGCGCTCGACCGCCGTCGCCGTGCCCCCGCCCGTGCGACGACTCGCCCCGCGACCGGGCGGGTGCGCCGTCGCCATGCGGCGCGGGGCGCTGCTTGTAGTCGAAGTCGGGCACGGTCACGCGCAGGATGCTCTTGCCGATGAAGCGCTCGATCGCCTTCATGTCCCGCTCCTCTTCGGGCGACATCAACGTGAACGCGTCGCCGGTCGCATCGGCGCGGCCGGTGCGCCCGATGCGGTGGACGTAGTCCTCGGGCGCCATGGGCACGTCGAAGTTGATGACGTGCGTCAGGTCCTCGACGTCGATGCCGCGTGAGGCGATGTCGGTGGCCACCAGCACCTGCACGCGCCCGCGCTTCAGGTCCCGGAGCGCGCGCTCGCGCTGCGACTGGGTGCGGTCGCCATGGAGCGCCGCCACCGGGTGGCCGAGCTTCTCCAGCTGCCGCGCGAGCTTCTCCGCGCCGCGCTTCGTGCGCGTGAACACGATGACGCCGCTCACGTCGGCCCGACCGAGCAGGGCGTCGAGCAGCGCGGTCTTGAGCGCGCGCGGCACCGGATACACGGCCTGCGTGATTCCCGCCGCGGGCTTGGACGGGGGCGCGAGGTCGATGCGCACCGCGTCCACGAGTGCATCGCGCGCCACGTCGTTCAACGCCGGCGGCATGGTGGCGGAGAAGAGCAGCGTCTGCCGGTCGCGCGGCAGCAGCCGCAGGATGCGCTTCAGGTCCGGGGCGAAGCCCATGTCGACCATGCGGTCGGCCTCGTCCAGCACCAGGATCTCGACGTCGTCCAGAGCCACGCTCTGGCGGCCGTTCAGGTCCAGGAGCCGGCCGGGGGTGGCGATCAGCAGGTCCACGCCCTCGCCGCGCAGCATGCGCTCCTGGGGCCCGATGTTGACGCCGCCATAGACCACACCGACGCGCAGCCGCGTGAAGCGCGCCAGGTCGCGCGCCATGGTCTCGATCTGCGCCGCCAGCTCGCGCGTGGGGGCAAGCACCAGCGCGCGCAGCGCGTGCGGGCGGTCGAGCATCTTCGCCAGGATGGGCAACACGAACGCGGCGGTCTTGCCGCTGCCCGTTTGTGCCGCGGCAACGACATCGGCCCCCTCCAGCACCAGCGGGATGGCGCGCTGCTGAACGGGCGTGGGGGTCTGGTAACCGGCAGCGCGCACGCCGCGCAGGAGCGCGGGCGGCAAGCCAAGTGATGCGAAGGCCATGGAGTCTCCGGAGCGGGTGCTCGGGACGAGGTGGAACGCCTGGGGCTTGGAACCCAAGACCATGCCCGATAAAGCGCTCTTCTCTCAAGCCGCCCCCCGGAACTGCCGAAACCGGGGGCGATTCCCGTTCGATCCTCGTGCCGTAGGGAGATGGCGCCCTGTGATCGCATCCCGGAAGTCGCCGCGGCGGACGCGCCGCGACGGGTGGCTTCGACGCACCCGCAACGTCGTGAGGTCTCGTGGGATCTTCCTCCCCACGTGGGCGTTCGCGTGCGTGCTCGGTGCCGTCATGGGATCCGGGAACGCATCCGCGCAGGCGGACCCGCCGCCCGACATGAACCAGGCCAAGGCGAACATGCTGTGGAACATCGCCAAGTTCGTGGAATGGCCGGCGCTGCCCACGGATCGCAGCCAGCCGCTGGTGTTCACCATCCTGGGTGAGGACGACCTCGCCGCGGACCTGGCCGGGTTGCTCTCCAGCCGCACCGTGAACGGCCGGCCGGTGTTCGTGCGCTTCGCGCGCCGGCCGCAGGACGCGCGCGGCAGCCAGATCCTCTACCTGGCGGCGAGCGAGTCGAGCCAGATCGCGCTCGTGCTCGCGGCCGTGGACACGAGCGCCGTGCTCACCGTGAGCGACGCGCCGGGCTTCGCCACGCACGGCGGCATGGTGGGCTTCGCCACCGACGGCACGCGCGTGCGCTTCGAGGTGAACCGGAACGTCGCGGAGCGGAGCGGCTTGAAGCTCTCGGCCAAGCTCCTCTCGCTCGCCCATCTCGTGCCGGACGGACCGGGGACGCCGTGATGCCGTTCTTCACCCTCAAACTGCGCCACAAGCTCACGCTCATCACCATGCTCACGAGCATGGGGGCGCTGGTGCTGGCCTGCGCGGCGTTCGTCGGCTACGAGCTGGTCACGTTCCAGCGCACGCTCACGCGCGACCTGGCGATCCTCGGCGACGTGATCGGCGACAACAGCACGGCCGCGCTCACGTTCGGCGACAACGAGGCGGCGAAGGGCGTGCTGGGCTCGCTGCGCGCCCAGCATCACGTGATCTCGGCCTGCGTCTACGGCCCCGACGGCCGCGTCTTCGCCAGCTACCGGCGCGACCCCGGCGACGAGGCGGCGTGGCCGGAGCGGGCCAAGCTCGACGGCTTCGAATCCTCGCACCAGTGGGTGAGCGTGTTCCGGCCGATCACGCTGGACCACGACAACATCGGCACCGTCTACATCCGCTCCGACCTGGGCGAGATGCAGGCGCGCGAGAAGCGCTACGCGTGGATCGTGGGCATGGTGCTCCTCGCCTCGTCGCTGGTGGCGTTCCTGCTCTCGACGCGGCTCCAGATCATGATCTCGGGCCCGCTCCTCCACCTCGCGGCGGTCACGCGCGAGGTGAAGGAGAGCCGCGACTACGCGCGGCGCGCCATCAGCACCGGGCAGGACGAGATCGGCGAGGTCATCGACGGCTTCAACGAGATGCTGAGCGAGATCCAGGCGCGCGACAAGCAGCTCCGCGGGCACGGGGAGAAGCTCGAGGCGCAGGTGCAGGAGCGCACGCAGGAGCTGGTCAAGACGAACACCGAGCTGACCGCGGCCCGGGACCGCGCCGAGAGCGCGAACCGCGCCAAGAGCGAGTTCCTCGCCAACATGAGCCACGAGATCCGCACGCCGTTGAACGGCGTCATCGGGATGACCGAGCTGGCGCTGGAAACGCCGCTCGACGACGAGCAGCGCGACTACCTGCAGACCGCGCGCTCCTCGGCGGAGACGCTCCTCGGCGTCATCAACGACGTGCTCGATTTCTCCAAGATCGAGGCCGGGCGCCTCGACCTGGACAGCACACCGTTCGAGCTGCGCGCCGAGGTCGAGATCGCGATGCGCACGGTGTCACTGCGTGCTCACCAGAAGGGCCTCGAGCTGGTCAGCGACGTCCAGCCGGGCGTGCCCGAGGCGGTGGTCGGCGATCCCATCCGCTTCAAGCAGGTGCTCGTGAACCTGCTGAGCAACGCCATCAAGTTCACGTCCGTGGGCGAGGTCGTGGTCACCGCGAAGCTGGACGAGTCGGTCGCCGCGAGCAACAAGAAGAACATCGTGATCCAGTTCGAGGTGCGCGACACCGGCATCGGTATCCCGGCCGAGAAAGTGGCCACGATCTTCGAGGCGTTCACGCAGGCCGACAACTCCACCACGCGCCGGTTCGGCGGCACCGGCCTCGGGCTCACGATCTGCAAGCGGCTCGTGGACATGATGGGCGGCCGCGTCTGGGTGGAGAGCCGCGAGGACAAGGGCTCGTCGTTCTTCTTCACGCTCTCGCTGGGGCTGGCTTCGAGCAGCAGCTCGGGGATGCTGCGCCCGGTGACGAGCATGCAGGGCCTGGACGTGCTCGTCGTGGACGACAACGCCACGAACCGCCGCATCCTTTCCGAGCAGCTGGGCGCGCTGGGACTGCGGGTGACGGTCGCCGATGGTGCCCGGTCCGCACTCACGGAGCTGTGGCGCGCGCGGGCCGAGAACCGCCGCTTCTCGCTCGTCATCCTCGACTACCACATGCCCGAGCTGGACGGGCTCCAGCTCGCCGAGCGCGTGAAGGATTTCCCGGGTGTTCCCGCGTCCACGATCATGATGCTCACCTCGGGCGGGCAGGGCGGCGACGTCGCCCGCTGCCGCGAGCTGGGCCTCGCCGCCTACGTCACCAAACCGCTGTCGCAGCGCGCCCTCTACCAGGTCGTTGCGCAGGTCATCGGCGCCGGGGCCGTCGCTCCGGACGCACTCGCGTTCACCCCCCGGAAGGACGACTCCGACATGCCAGGTCCTCATGCGACCGATGCGTCCCCGGCGCTGCACACCTCGCTCCGCCTCCTGCTCGCCGAGGACAACTTCGTCAACCAGAAGCTCGCCGTCACCATGCTGCAGAAGCGCGGCCACAAGGTGACCGTGGCGAACGACGGCGTGGAAGCACTGTCCCTGCTCGAGCGCGAGTCGTTCGACCTCGTGTTCATGGACGTGCACATGCCGAACATGGGCGGCTTCGAGGCCACCGCCGAGATCCGCCGCCGCGAGAAGGCGCACGGCCTGCCGCGCATCCCGATCGTGGCGCTGACCGCCCTGGCGATGACGGGCGATCGCGAGAAGTGCCTCGAGGCCGGGATGGACGCCTATCTGACCAAGCCGATCAGCGCCCGCGACCTGTTCAGCGTGCTGACGCAGCTCCTCCCCGCTTTGGCGGCGGGTGCCGGCCCGGTCGCCGCCCCGCGGCCGGCCGAGACGGTGCAGCGCCCGGCGCTGGACCTGGAGCAGCTGCGCGAGAACATGGACGACGACGAGGAGATGCTGCAGGACATCGTGGGCGCGTTCCTGCGCGACCACGGCAATCAGTTGCGCGAGCTCAGGCAAGGGTTGGCGCTGGGCGACGAGAAGACTGCCCTGCGCGGTGCGCACACGTTGAAGGGCCTGCTGTTGACGCTGGCCGCCCAGCCGGCGGCCGACGTGGCGCTCGAGGTGGAGCACGCGCTCCGCGAGCACGACATGAAGCGCGCCTCGGCGGGCGTGCCGCGGCTCGAGGGCCAGCTCGAGCGACTGATCCCCGAGCTGCAACGCTTGGTCCGCAAGGCAGCCTAGAACCGCCGCGGACGATCCGGCCCCGCGACGCTTGCGCGCCGCGGGGCCGTCGAACCTCGATTCGGGGCCCGCGATCAGTTCATCCACACCACGTTGTGCGTGGCCTGCGTGTGCGTGCCCTTCAAGCGCGCCATGTAGATGCCCGGCGCCACCGGGTGGCCGTTCGCGTCGAGGCCGTCCCAGTGCACGGTGTTCGGGCCGGCGCTGAACGTGCCCTTGGCGAGCTCGCGCACCGCGCGGCCGGAGAGGTCGTAGATCGACAGCTCGATCCGCTCGTCCGCGACGAGGCTGAACTGGATGTCGGTGGCTCCCGAGGCCGGGTTCGGCTTGTTCGCGAGCGCGACGCGCGCCGCGGGGCCGCCTCCAGGGACGTCGAGCACGCGCGGTAGCCAGCCGATGTCACGGAACACCGGGTCGGTGAGGTCGATGTTGCTCGTGAGGTCGGGGTTGATCGCCGGCTCCATGAGCAGATTCGGCGTGCACGACACGTCGAAGTGCGACACGCTCGAGCCCGACTGGAACGGATTCGGGGCGAACATGCGCACGTGGCCGGTCGGGCTCAGGCCGGCGATCTGCGTGGGCGACAGGCGCATCGTCACCGTGGTCGGGCCACCCGAGATCGCGGTCTTGAGCGAGGTGCCGTCCGCCTGCGAGAGCGCGAGCACCGGGATGGTGATCGTGGCATCGGTGCCCGACGGTGAGAACCCGCCGGCGACGTTGTTCACCAGGAGGCAGCCCACCGCGCCGGCGTTCTGCGCGTTCTTGACCTTGATCGTGAAGTTGCAGAGTCCGCGATCGATCACCGCGATCTTGCCCAGGAGCTGGGCGCCGTTCGTGATCACCTCACAGCCGTCGTTCACGGGCGCGGTGCCGTCCACGGCGAGGATCGCCTGCGCCGTCAGCCCGCCGAGCGTGACCGCGCCGCCGAATGTCGCGGTGTTGGCGGCGAGCGAGCCGCTGCCGAACGGCACCACCAGCTCGGGCGAGTGGCTCAGGAACAGCGGCGCCTTGAAGTTCGTCTGCTGGCCGTCCCAGGTGAGGTTGTTGGTGTTGATCGCGGAGGCCACGCGCTGGGCCACCGAGTTCTGGTCCCAGTGCAGGTGCTGCGTCTCGTCGAAGAGGAACTTGTCGAACACGGACGGCAGCGCCGGCGGGCCGTTCAAGTAGTTGCCCGTGGTGCCGCTGGTCGTGGTGCTGAAGCCGAGACCGTGGCCGAACTCGTGCAGGAGCACGGCGAGCAGGTCGATGCCTCCGCCCTCGTTGTGATCGAAGCCGTAGTACCACGGCACACCGGTCAAGCAGCCGGCCTGGCCAAGGTTCGAGTTGAACTGGGCGTTGATGTCGCTGCCGTTGTCCCCCAGCGGCAGGCCGGGGTCGCCGGGCACCGTGAGGTCCGTGCCGGCTTCCTTGCACGCCAGTGCCTCGTGATACCAGTAGTTGTTGAACTCGAGACCGGCGGCGCCGAACTCGACGAAACGGGGCCCCGCAGAGCCGAGCACGGCACTCGTGGCCGTGCAGGTGAGCGGATTGAACGCGGCCTGGATCTGGATGGTCACCGACGACGTCAGGATCGAGCCCCAGATGCT
>DATLUU010000758.1:0-11530 GCA_035577885.1 Verrucomicrobiia bacterium | reverse complement strand
GCCGCGCGCGCGCGCCTCGAGGTCGAGCGCGCCGCCCGGGTGCACGTACCAGCTCACGTCGGCGATGTGGACACCGACCTCGTGCTTCCCGCCGCCCAGCGCGCGCACGCCGAGCGCGTCGTCGTGGTCGCGGGCGTCGCTGGGGTCGATGGTGACGACCTCGTCGTCACGGTGGTCCTCGCGGGACTTGAGATCGCGAGCGGTCGGTTCATGGAGCGCCGCGGCCTCGGAGATCGCCGCGGCCGGGAACGTCACCCGCAGGCGGTACTGCGATGCCACCGCGGCATCGTCCCACTCCGGGCGGTCGTCGGCGCCCAGCACCTCGACCAGGTTCGCGGGCCCGTGCCACGGGATCTCGGCGACGATCCAGTCGCCGTCCTCCGGCGCGTGAGTCCCCTTCCAGCGCAGCTCGCGCACGCCCGGACCGCGCTTGGCGGGATCGAACGTCCAACGGCCGCGCGCGAAGTGCGCGCGGCCGAGGACTCTCCGCAATGAATCCGGGTCCCGGGCGGGACGATCAGCGGATGCGCTTCTTATGACGGTTCTTCCGCAAGCGCTTCTTTCGCT
The DNA here is from genome assembly GCA_035577885.1 of Verrucomicrobiia bacterium. Classification (GTDB taxonomy): domain Bacteria; phylum Eisenbacteria; class RBG-16-71-46; order RBG-16-71-46; family RBG-16-71-46; genus JAIOPA01. Next base: position 10,963 of record DATLUU010000758.1, on the reverse strand, counting down.
TGTGGGTGGCGATCTTCTTGCGCTTCCGCTTCTTGCCCGAACCCATCCTGCCTCCTTGATTGTCGCACGCCGCTCAGGCGGTCGTGCTGGCCGGGGCCTCGAGGACCTGGGCCTTGAGTTCCTTGCTGGGCTTGAACACGGGCACCAGCTTCGCCGGGACCTGCACCTCGGTCCCGCTGCGTGGATTGCGAGCCCTGCGAGCGCGGCGCTCGCGCACCTTGAACGTCCCGAAGCCGCGGATCTCCAGATGCTTGCCCTCACTGAGGGCGCGACAGACGGCGTCCAGCATGCCATCGATGATCACGGCCGTGTGGTTGCGTGAAACGCCTGTGGTGGCGGCGATCTCTTCCACCAGGTCCGCTTTCGTCATCGTGCGTCCTCCCCGTTGAGCGTCCCCCTGATCCATCAGACCGGCGGCCTCCGGCAGGCGCAGTCGTCCGAGCCACAGGGCCCGGGCTCCCGACGCGCGCTGGAAGCGGGCGTTGCGACGACGGCAAAAGTGCTGAGCCGGCGCTCCGAGCGTGCCGCACCACAGTGCGGACAGGCGGGAGCCGGCGACTCCCAGCGATCTTGAAGCGACTCCCACGCGTGGCTACAGGAGGGGCAGCGGTACTCGTAGAGCGGCAAGGGTCCTCCGGCTGGCGTGGGCAGGAAGACCATAAGCGCCCCGCCCCCTTCGAGTAAACCCCCTATCCGGAGGCCTCGCCCTGCTCGCTCATGACCTCGTCGACGACGCCGACGATGATCGTGCGCACGGGGCCGCGCGGCATGCCCAGCACCTGGGCGGCGGTGTTGCCCTCGTCCGCCACCAGCACGCGGTCGCCGAGCCCCGCGTCCACCGAGTCCACAGCGATCACCGAGGGCGGCTGCGGCCGGCCCGGCGTGGGCTCCGGGCGCACGAGCAGGAGCTTCCGGCTGTGGAGGTGCGGGTGCTTGATCGTGGCCACGATCGTGCCGGTGACGCGCGCGAGGAACATCAGGCCGGCGCTCCTGGCGTCTCCTCGTGGACCGAGTCGATGAGTCCCACGATCGCGGCGTCGGCGGGGTTCTCGGGGTTGGTGAGCGCCACCGCCGCCTCGCGCCCGCGGACCACGAACACGCGCTGGTCCGGTGTTGTCGACACCAGGTCGATGGCCGCGAACACGCGCGCGCCGGTCGAGGTCCCGGAAGGATCGGTGGTGTCCACGAGCAGCAGCCGCTGCCCGCGCCAGGACGGCACCTTCTCCGTGCACACCACCGTGCCCACCACCCGGCCGAACAGCATCAGACGAGGTGCTCGCGGAGCGTCGGGTGCATGCGCGGGATGACGACGGCGCGCGCGAGGAGCCCGCGCTTCTGCGCGTCGGCGCGCCCCGCGGCCACCGCCGCCTGCACGTCGGGCAGGGTGCCCGTGAGCGTGACCACCCCCTTGCCGCCGATGCCGTTCGCGAGCCTCAGGTCGGCGAGCACGATCGCGGCCGCCTTGGCGGCCAGGTCCGCGGCCACGATCGCCGACGCGGCGGTGAGCGTCTCCAGCACGCCGACGGCGTCGGCATCGGTCGCGGACACGACGCCGCGCAGCGCGGGCAGCACACCGTCGTGGAGCTGCGGGATGAAGAGCTGGTCGAGGAGCGCGTCGGCCGCCACCTCGACGCCGCGCCCGTGCGCGGAGCGCACGTCGGCGACACGGCCGCCGATCAGGATCCAGTAGCGTCCGGGCGACAGCACGCTCGCCTGCAACAACTCGACCTCGGCGCGCTTCACCATGGCGTCCGCAGTGACGATGCCCTGGGCGATGCTGGAGCTCTCGATGGCTGCGATCGCGGTCTCGCTCATACGATGCGGAACCGGTCCACGAGCGTGCAGCGGCGGATGCGGGTGAAGCTCTTCGCCGTGGTCATGCCCTCGCCGGTGGGGCTCGCGATGGTGAAGCTCGTGGGGCCCTCCCCGTTCCAGCCCAGGCCGGCCGCGTTGGGGCCGTTCTTGACGAAGATCGAGCAGTCGCAGGCGCGCGCCATGTCGTGCAGCTTGTCGATGTTGCGCGAGTGCATGCTGGCGGTGTGGCGGAAGCCGTGCTCCACCTCGACCGCGAGCGCGATGGCTTCGTCCACGTGACGCACGCGAACGAGAGGAAGCACGGGCATCATGAGCTCGGTCCAGAAGAACGTGTGGTCGGCGTCCACCTCGCACAGCGCCAGCCGCTTGTCCGGCGGACAGGCGATGCCGGCGTCGCGCAGGATCACGGACGCGTCCTTGCCCACGTACTTGCGGTTGATGACGCCGTGCTTCCGCGGGCCCCGGTCGGTGTCGATGATCAGCTTCTTCAGCTGCTCGATCTGGTGCGCCCCGAGCACGATGGCGCCGCAGCGGCTCATGTTCTCCTTCAACCGGTCGGCGACGATGGAGACGCAGACGATCTCCTTCTCGTCGGTGCAGATGATGTTGTTGTCGAGCGAGGCGCCCATCACCAGGTCGCGCGCGGCCCGCTCGAGATCCGCGGTCTCGTCCACGACCGCCGGCGGGTTGCCGGGGCCGGCGGTGATCGCCTTCTTGCCGGCGTCGAGCGCCTCCTTCACCGGGCCGGGGCCGCCGGTGACCACGTTCAGCCGGATGCCGGGATAGCGGAGCATCGCCTTCGCCACGTCGAGCGACGGCTCGGCCACCGAGTGGAGCAGCGGCTCCGGCGACCCGGCGCGGCGCGCGGCGCGGTTGATCAGGTCGATCGTGAGCGAGCTGACGCGCCTCGCGTTCGGGTGCGGGCAGAACACGCAGGTGTTGCCGCCCGCGATCATCGAGATCCCGTTGTTGATGATGGTCTCGCTCGGGTTCGTGACCGGCGTGATCACGGCGATGACGCCATAGGGCGCGCGCTCGAGCAGCGTCAGCCCGTGGTCGCCGGTCCACGCCACCGGCTCCAGGTCCTCGATCCCCGGCGTGCGCTCGGCGACCAGGCGGTTCTTGAGCAACTTGTCCTCGACGCGCCCGAGCCCGGTCTCCTCCACCGCGAGCTCGGACAGCACCTGCAGGCTGGCGAGGAGGGTTTCGCGGATCGAGGCGATGACGCGGTCGCGAACCTCGAGCGGCGTGTCGCGCCACGCCGCGAACGCCTTCCGCGCCCCGGCGACCGCGTCGTCGAGCGAGGCGTGGATGCCGAGCGGCTTCGCCGACGCGGGATCGGCCGGGTCGCGCTCGAGCTTGTCCAGCACCTCGGCGACGATGGCGCCGATGCGCGCGGGATCGAGGCTCACCGTTCGACGCCCACGCTCTTCAGGTAGACGTCGCGCCCGTCCTGCTCCACGGCGTCCACGATGCCGCAGATGACGTGGTCCACGGGGCGGTCCTTCGTCACCTCGGTCAGGCGGGCGGAGGAGCCGGCGGCGATCAAGACGATCTCGCCCTCGCCGGCGCCCACGGCGTCCACGGCCACGACCTGGTTGCCCGCGGGCTGGAACTTGCCATCCACCTCGCGGGCGAGCAGCAGTTTCAACCCCGAGAGCCCGGCGTCCTTGCGCGTGCTCACCACGGTGCCCAGCACCTTCGCCAGGATCATTGGAAACGAACCGGCGTCAGCGCTTGTTGGCCGCGGGCTCGGGGCGCCGGATCGGCAGCGCGTCCTCGAGCTGGCCGTGCGGGCGCGGGATGACGTGCACCGAGACCACCTCGCCGACCTTTGCCGCCGCGGCGGCACCCGCCTCCGTCGCCGCGCGCACCGCGGCGACGTCGCCGCGCACCACGGTGGTCACGTAGCCGCCGCCGATCTTTTCATAGTGCACCAGCGTCACGCGTGCGGCCTTCACCATGGCATCCGAAGCCTCGACCATGGCGACGAACCCCCGCGTCTCGATCAAGCCCAGCGCTTCTTCCATCGCTTCCTCCTGAGACTTTAGGGCGCCGACGTGCGGCGCGTGAGGATCACCGATTCGAGCTCTTGTGCCGGCGCGGGGATGACGTGCCCGTGCCGGAAGTCGCCGATCGCGGCGGCGGCGGCGGAACCCGCGGCCACGGCGGCCTCGACCTCGGCCAGCTCGCCGCGGACCAGGATCGTGACCAGCGCGCCTCGCGTGACCTCGTAGCGGGTGATGGTGACCCGGGCGGACTTGGTCATGGCGTCCGCGGCTTCGACCGCGGCGATGAATCCGTGCGTCTCGACCAGTCCCAGCGAGCGTCCCGTCGGGCGGGGGTCCATGCGCCTCCAATGCGTCCGGTGCCGGGGACGCGCGGGAATTGGCGCGTGCGGCTCGCGGAAGCTACCCCCGACCGTGGGTCCGGTCAACGCCGGCGCGGTGTTTCCGGCGCTTTCGTCGGCGGCCGAGCACGAGCCGCAAAGAGCGACCGCCCCCGCGCCGAGGGCGCGGAGGCGGTGTCGGGTGCGGCCCCATCATGGGCCCCGGTGTGCGGACGCGCGAGTCGAGCGCGGAGGCTATGGCGCCGCCAGTTCCAGGGCCCTACAAAACGCTCCCCATGCCAACCGTGTGCATGTCCACGTGGCTCCTTCGCTCGCGATAGGGGGATCAGCCCGCAGACCGCCAAGCACGGGGAGGACAGGGAGCACTACATCTTGAGTTGTCGCCCTCGCCGTCCGCTCGCTGGCGCTCGGCATTCCAGGCTCGATCACGCAGTCACGCAATCGTGATGCCAAGGACAGGAAGGCCCGCATGTCGCTGCCAATGCGTGGCGCGATGACGTGGAATGCGCGACTCCCGTGCCGTTGCGTGCGTTCCGCGTTGCGTCCGGCACGCCGGCGTGTTGCGTGGGTGGGGAGATTCGCCCGTCGCGCGCCGCCGTTCGGGTCATTTCGCCGACGCGCGGAGGCCGCGCGTGCGAAGCGGCTCTCAGGCGAAGTGGCAGGCCACCCAGTGGCCCGGGGCGATCTCCCGCAGCGGTGGGTCGTGCTGCGAACAACGCGCGAGCTCGCCGCGCTCGGCGGCGAGCGGGCAGCGCGGATGGAAGCGGCAGCCGGACGGCGGCCGCGCCGGGCTGGGGACATCGCCCGCGAGCACGATGCGCTTCGAGCGCCGGTCGGGGTCGGGGACCGGCACCGCGGAGAGCAGCGAGCGCGTGTACGGGTGCCTGGCGTCGCGATAGAGCGTGGCGCGGTCGGCCAGCTCCACGATCCGCCCCAGGTACATGACCGCGACGCGCGTGCTGATGTGCTCCACCACCGCCAGGTCGTGCGCCACGAACAGGTAGGTGAGCGAGAGCTCGCGCTGGAGGTCGGCGAGCAGGTTCACGATCTGGGCCTGGATGGAGACGTCGAGGGCCGAGACCGGCTCGTCCAGGACCAGGAGCCGGGGCTTGACCGCGAGTGCCCTGGCGATGCCGATCCGCTGGCGCTGGCCGCCCGAGAACTCGTGGGGGTAGCGGCGCGCGTGGTCCGGCGCCAGCCCCACGAGCTCGAGCAGCTCGGCGACGCGGGCGCGCGCGGCGGCTCCCCCGGCGATGCCGTGGATCTCCAGGGGCTCCGCGAGCATGCTGCCCACGGTGAGCCGCGGGTTCAGGCTCGAGTACGGGTCCTGGAAGACGATCTGCATCTCGCGCCGGAGCGAGCGCAGCTGCCGAGGCGACGCCCCGGTCACGGGGCGGCCGTCGAAGCGCACGTCGCCCGACGTGGGCTCGATCAGCCGCAGCAGGCAGCGCCCGGTCGTGGTCTTCCCGCAGCCGCTCTCCCCCACCAGGCCCAGCGTCTCGCCGGCGCGGAGGTCGAACGACACGCCGTCCACCGCGCGCACCTGGCCCGCGACCCGGCTGAAGAGTCCCTTCCGGATCGGGAAGTGCTTGCGGAGCTCGCGGACGCTCAGCAGGGCCTCAGCCATCCGCGGACTCCGTCTTCGCGGACGTCGAGGCCGAGACCGGGTCCACGGCGCCCGACGCGATCTCCTCGGCGCGGTGGCAGCGCGCGAGGTGGCCGCCGCCCACGTCGCGCAGCGCTGGCATCTCGCTCCGGCAGCGCTCCACGGCGAGCGGACAACGCGGGTGGAACCGGCAGCCGCCCGGGAACCGCGTCGGATCCGGCACCTGCCCGGGGATCACCCGCAGCCGGCGTGGCGCATCCGCGGCGGGCGCCGCGGCGTCCGCGAGGCGCGGCAGCGAGGCGAGCAGCCCCGCCGTGTAGGGATGGCGCGTGGCCCGGAACGCCTCGCGCACGCCGCAGCTCTCCACCACCTGCCCGGCGTACATCACCGCTACCTGGTCCGCGGTCTCCGCGACCACGCCCAGGTCGTGCGTGATCAGCAGCACGCTCATCTCCAGCTCGCTTTGCAGGGCGCGGAGCAGCTCCAGGATCTGCGCCTGGATGGTGACGTCGAGCGCCGTCGTCGGCTCGTCGGCGATCAGCAGCGCCGGCCGGCACGCCAGCGCCATGGCGATCATCACCCGCTGGCGCATGCCGCCGCTCATCTGGTGCGGGTACTCGTCCACGCGCTGCTCCGGCGAGGGGATGCCGACGCGCTTCAGGAGCTCGATCGCCTGCTGCCGCGCCGCGGCGCGGTCGAGCTTCAAGTGCAGCTCCAGCACCTCCATGATCTGCGCGCCGCAGGTGTGGACCGGGTTCAGGCTCGTCATCGGCTCCTGGAAGATCATCGAGATCTCGCGGCCGCGGATGCCGCGCATCTCCGGCTCCGAGAGCGACAGCAGGTCGCGGCCGCGGAAGCGGATGCTGCCGCCGACGATGCGGCCCGGCGGGCTCGCCACCAGCCGCAGCACCGAGAGCGCGGTGACGCTCTTGCCACTGCCCGATTCGCCGACCACGGCCAGCGTGCGGCCGGGCTCGATCGCGAGCGAGACGCCATCCACGGCGCGCACCACGCCGTCGTCGGTGAAGAAGTGCGTTTGCAGGTCGCGGATCTCGAGCAACGAGTCTTTCACAGCCGCCCTCCGGCCGCAGGAGCCTTGCGCGGGTCCAATGCGTCGCGCAGCCCGTCGCCGAAGAAGTTGAACGCCATCACCGTGAGCAGGATCGCCAGTCCCGGCGACAGCAGCATCCACGGGAACGAGGTGAGCACGCGCTCGCTGCGCGCCGCGATCAGCATGTTGCCCCAGCTCGCAGCCGGCGGCTGCACGCCCACGCCGAGGAAGCTCAAGAACACCTCGCCCAGGATGTAGCCCGGCACGGCCACCGTGGCGGCGACGATCGTGAACGACAGCGTGTTGGGCAGGATGTGGCGGACGATGACGCGCAGGCTCGACGCTCCCATCGCCTGCGCCGCGAGCACGTACTCGGCCTGGCGGAGCGAGAGCACCATGCCGCGGATCACGCGCGCCAGGCTCGCCCAGCCGATGAACGAGAGGATGGCGACGATCGCCAGGTACGTCTGCTGGCTCGGGAGCTCGAGCGGGAACACGCCGCGCAGGGCGACGATCAGGTAGAGCCCGGGGATCGAGAGCAGCAGCTCCGTCGAGCGCATGATCAGCGTGTCCACCCAGCCGCCGAAGTAGCCGGAGACACCGCCCAGGAGCAGCCCGAGCGAGAACGAGATGGCGATGCCCACGAGGCCCACCGTGAGCGACACCTGCGATCCGTAGAGGAGCCGTGTCCACACGTCGCGCCCGGTGTCGTCGGCGCCGAGCAGGAAGATGCGGCCCGGGCGATCGACGCCGAACAGGTGGCGATCGGTCGGCACCAGGCCCAGGAGCCGGTAACGCGCGCCGCTCGGGAAGAGCCGCAGCGGGTAGCGCTGCAAGCGATCCACCTCGTAGCTCTGGTCCGCCCCCGCCCGGGTGCCGTAGACGAACGGGCCGCGCCACTGCCCCTGCTCATCGACGAAGCGTAGCGGCGTGGGCGGGTGGAAGAACCGGTCGCGATCGATGTCGCTCTCCGCATAGGGGGCGAGGAACGGCGCGAACAATGCCACCGTGTAGAGCACGACGAGCAGGGCGCCGCCTGCCACCGCGAGCGGGCTGCGACGCAGGTGGCGCCAGAAGTCGCGCGCGGGCGACCAGGCCTTGTGCTCGGGAACGGACGGGGTCATCCGTGGCGGATCCTGGGATCGGCCAGCGCCAGCAGCACGTCGGCGACGAGGTTGCCGGCGATCAGCACCACGGACGCCATCAGCACCGAGCCCATCACCAGGTACTGGTCCTGCGTGTTCAGCGCCTCGAGCGTCAGGCTCCCGAGCCCCGGCCACGAAAAGATGGTCTCGGCAACGAACGAGCCCGAGACCAGCGAGCCGAGCGTGAACCCGAACAGCGTGATCATGGGGTTGAGCGCGTTCCTCAGCGCATGATTCAGGATGACCTGCGACTCGGGTACCCCTTTCGCGCGTGCGGTGGTGACGTAGTCCAGCCTGAGCACATCCAGGAGGCTCGAGCGCATCTGGCGCATGCGCCCGGCGAGCGGGATCAGGCCCACCGTGAGCGCCGGCAGCACCAGGTGGCGGAGCGTGTCCGCGAGCCTCCCGGCCGGGCTGAAGAGATCGTGGTCGAGGCCGCGCATGCTCCCCACCGGGAACCAGCCGGTGCTGGCCGCGAACCACAGCAGCAGCAGCCCCGAGAGCACCTCGGGCACCGAGAGCGACAGGAACGCGAGGAACGACAGCGCGCGGTCCGGCCAGCCGTACTGGCGCACGGCGGCGACGACCCCGAGCGGGATCGCCAGCGCCCAGGTCACCACCGCCGCGGCGCTCGCCAGGAGCAGCGTGTTCGCGAGCCCGGTCTTCAACACGGTGAACACCGGCAGGTGGCGCGAGAACGACTCGCCGAAGTCGAGGTGGAGGAAGACGTTCTTGAGATACAGCAGGTACTGCGTCCACCACGGCTGGTCCAGGCCGAAACGACGTCGCATCGCCTCGAGCGCGGCGGGCGAGACCTGCGGGTTGTCCGCCATCGTGGCGAGGAAGTCGCCCGGCGCCAGCTGCAGCAGCAGGAACGTCAGCGCCGAGATCCCGAGCAGCAGCGGGATCGTCTGCAACAGCCGGCGGAGCAGGTACGTTCTCAGTTCTTCGACCCCGGGCGCTTGTCGAAGAGGACGGCCGAGTTCCACAGGATGCGGTGCGGCATCGGGCTCGGGTGCACGTTGCCGAAGCGGCTCCGCACCGGGATCCGGATGTCGATCGTCGGCAGCCAGATGATGAAACACTCGTCGTTCAGGGTCTGCGACATCTGCCGGTAGGCGGCTTTCCGTGCGGCCAGGTCCGTGGTGCCGACGCAGGCCTGGAACAGCGAGTCGATGCGCGCCTCGGCGCGGGTCTGGGGATGGGGCTGGCCGATGTCCCAGTAGTGCGTGAGCCCGCTCGACTTCCAGAAGTTCGGGCCCATCCCGGGATCGTTCGGCACCGCCGAGCCCAGGCCCAGCAGGCAGGCGTCGTAGTCGTACTCGTGGCGCGTCCTGGTCACCAGCGTGTTGAAGTCGAGGCCGCTCGGCGTGAGCTTGATCCCGACCTTGGCGAGGTCGTCCTGCACCAGTGTCGCGATGGCCTGGCGGAGCTTGTTGTCGCCGTTGTAGACGAGCGAGAACGCCACCGGGTGACCCGCGGCGTCCTCGCGCACGCCGTCGCCGTTCCTATCCTTGAGTCCGAGCCCGTCCAGCAGCTTCTTCGCGCCCTCGGGGTCCAGGTCCGGCGCCGTGATCGTGGAGTCGTACCAGCGCGGGTTCCCGGAGGTGATGATCGTCCAACACTTGGTGGCGTAGCCGTAGAACGGCCCGCGGACGATGGCGTCGCGGTCCACCGCCATCGACACGGCGCGGCGGAAGTCGCGGTTCGAGAACCACGCGTACTTGTACGCTTCCACCTTGGGGTCGCCGACCTTCTTCCCCTTCTCCGGCTTGCCTACGAGGTTCAGATTGAACCAGAAGAAGTTGGTGTAGAACGACGGCCCGGTGTCATGGAGCACGAAGCCCTTCTCCTGCTGCTCGGCCGCGTATTTCTTGTAGTCCTCGGCCTTGACGTTGTCCAGGCCGTCCAGCTCCCCGGCGTGGAACATCTGTGCCGCCACGTCCTGGTCCTTGGCGACGCGGAACACCACCTGGTCCAGGTAGGGCAGCCGGCGCCCCTTCGCGTCCACGCCGAACCAGTACGGGTTGCGTTCGAGCACGGTCTGCTGGTTCTCGACGTGCTCCTTCAACCGCCACGGTCCACTCGTGACCAGGCTCTCGGGCGGCGTGGCGGTGTTGTAGCTGGAGGCGAAGCGGCCGGCCTTCCACGCCGGCTCGAGGATGTGCTTCGGCATGATGCGGAGGTTGGCGACGTGCGACAGGATGAGCGCATCCGTGGCCGGCGCCGTGACCACGAACGTGTACGAGTCGGGGGCGCTGAACGTGAACGGCAGCTGCTTGCCGCCCACGTCCATGGTGAGCGCGTCGCGCATCGAGGAGTGGAACGAGGGGTCCGACGCGTCCATCACCACGTCGTAGCAGAACTTGACGTCCTCGCTCGTGATCGGGTGGCCGTCGGAGAACCGCGCGCCGCGGCGCAGGTGGTAGGTGACGGTGCGCCCGCCGTCCGAGAACTCCCACGACTTGGCGATGACCGGGATGTCTTCTTGCGTCATGTAGTCGATGTCGGTGAGCGACTGGAACATCAGCGAGATGACGTCGCTCGAGCTGGTCTCGTTGGACATGACCGGGTTGAACGTCTTCGGGCTGGCGGTGGCGCCGGCCACGAACCGCCCCCCGTAGCGGCCGAGCTCGTCCATGCGCGTCGTCATCGTGTCCGGCGGCAGCGGCTCGTGGTCCACGAACGCCGAGCCCCCGGTGCCGGCGCCGCCGCAGCCGCTCAAGAGACCGCCGGTCAGGAACGCCACACAAACGGCTGCGCGACCTCGCATCACATCCCTCCGCTCGCGGCATGGCCGCCGCCCGCATGCGTGGGCAGCGTCGCATGATCGCGCGGCAGTATAGGGAGGTCACGCGACACGGGGAAGCCCGTGAGCGCCCAGGAGCCCACCGTGCGCGTTCGAACGCGAGACGGGCGCGGAGGGGTCGAACCGGCGAGGCGACTAGCGGGGCTCCAGGATCCCGCCGGACGCGATGGTGGCGGGCAGCAGCCTC
>DATLUU010000757.1:0-6653 GCA_035577885.1 Verrucomicrobiia bacterium | reverse complement strand
TTCGATCCGCGCGTGGTCGTGGTGCCGGTGGGCGGCACGGTCGACTTCCCGAACCTGGATCCGATCTACCACAACGTCTTCAGCGTCTCGCCACCGCGGCGGTTCGACCTCGGCAAGTACCCGCGCGGCCAGTCGCGCTCGATCACGTTCAGGAAGAGCGGGCAGGTGAACGTGTTCTGCGACATCCACAGCGACATGGCGGGGTTCATCCTCGTGGTCCCGGATCGCCACTGGACGCGCCCCGCCGCCGACGGGAGCTACTCGCTTCCGGACCTCCCCGCCGGCCGCTGTCGGCTGCGCGCGTGGCATCCCGATTTTCCCGCTCGCGTGTTCGAGGTCGAGGTGCCGGCCTCGGGCGACGTGACGCTGGACGTGAGCCTGTGATGCTGCGCGTCGGCCTGCGCTGGAAGATCCTGCTCCTGACCGCGCTGCCGCTGCTGGCGCTCGCCGCCGCCACGCTCTGGTTCGTGGACCGTGGCGTGTCCGCGCGCAGCGAGGAGAACCTGGCGGGCGACCTCCGGCGCGCCGCCGACCTGTTCGAGAACATGCTCTCGGCGAGCGCCGCCGAGCTGTCGGTGACCGGCGCGGTGATCGTGCGCGACCCGCGCTTCTTCTCCGTGCTGGCGCTGCCGCACGGGCGGCACGACCGCGAATTCCTCGCCACGGTGGCGGGCGTGGCGCGCGACTTCCAGCAGCTCGCGCACCCCGACGTGTTCGAGATCGTCGACAGCCGGGGCGATGTCGTGGCCTCGGTGGGCCGCATGAGCATGGTCGCGATCGGCCGCGACACGCTGGTGACGAGCGCGCTCGCCGGTCGCGCCGAGAAGCGCGCCCTGTCGCAGCGCGGAGCGCAGGTGCTGCTCGTGGGCACGCCGGTGGTGGCGGACGACCGCGTGGTGGGTGCGCTGCTCCTCGGACGTGAGATCAGCGGCGCCCTCGCGGCGAGGCTTCGAGAGCTGACGAGCAGCGAGGTCACGTTCCTTTCCGACCGGCACATCACCCGCACCACGCTCACCGAGCCCGTGGATCTCGAGGTCGCACGGCGTGCGGCGTCGGGGACGGTGCTCCCCGACTCGCGCCCCATCCACGACGGCGGCTGGATCGCGCAGGTGCGGCCGTTGCCGATGGCGGCCGAGCCGACGCAGCAGGTGTACGTGCTCCAGCGCTCGCTCGAAGCCGAGACCGCGTTCCTGCGCTCGGTGCGCAGCCACCTGCTGGAGCTGGGGCTGCTGCTCCTGGCGGCGGTGACCGCGGCGGCGCTGTTCATCGCCGGCCACATCACCCACCCCATCCGGCAGTTGGTCCTCGCGGCTTCGGCCATGGAGCGCGGGGAATGGGAGGCACGCATCGACCGCGATCGCGAGGACGAGATGGGCTATCTCGCGACCTCGTTCGATGACATGCGGCGCCGCCAGCGCACGTACGTGAAGAGCCTGCAGGAGGTGGCACGGGCGAAGAGCGAGTTCATCGCCGTGGCCTCGCACGAGCTGCGGACGCCGATCAGCATCATCCGCGGCTGGGAGGACCTGCTGCGCGGCGAGTTGGTGAAGCCGGGCACGCCGTCCTTCGTCGAGGGACTGGACGCCATCGGACGCGCCTGCCAGTCGCTGGAGAAGATCGCGGTCTCGGCCACGCGCATGGCGCAGAGCGACGGCAGCGAGGGCCTTCCCTCCCCGTCGCCGTGCGCGGTGGAGCCGCTGCTGGCGGACGCGGTGCGCGAGGCCTCGGCCGTGGCGCCGGAGCGCCAGGTGTCGCTCACGATCGAGGTCCAGCCCGAGGCGCGCCACGCGATCCTCGACCGCGGCCAGGTGCTGCACGCGCTCGACGCGCTCATCCGCAACGGCATCCGCTTCACGCCCGACGGCGGCACCGTGACCGTGCGCGCGCTCGCATCGGGAGAGGACCTCTCGATCGAGGTGCGCGACACCGGGATCGGCCTCTCCGACGAGGCGAAGGCGCGGCTGCTCGATGACGCGTACGTGCCGCACGACTCGCGGCATCACCACACCGCGACCGGGCTCGAGTTCAACGTCGCCGGCATGGGCTTCGGCCTGCCCCTCGTCCGCCGGGTGGTGGATGGCCACGGCGGGCGGTTGATCGTGGACGGCCACGAGGGGCGCGGCAGCGCGTTCACGATGGTCTTCCCCGGCGCGCGGTCGAGCGGCGAGGAGCTGGGGCGGGCCGCATGAGACCGTGGATCCGGAGCGTGCTCGCGGTGCTCGCGGGCGTCGCCGTGTGCGCGGCTGCGGCCAGTGCGGCGCCGGAGATGCGAGTGCGCGGGCTCCTGGACCTGGGGCTCGTGTCGTCGTTGAAGGGCGACTCGCTCAACCGGCTCACGTTCGGCGACTCCAACTTCGATCCCTACCGGCTGCACCTCTTCCTCGACGCCCGGCTCTCGCCGCATCTCGAGCTGCACGTGCAGACCATCCTGCACGAGGGCATGAACGTGATCCGCGCCGACGGCGCCTATGCGCTGTGGACGCCGTGGCTCGACCGCGACCTCTCGCTCGAGGCGGGCAAGATCCCGTGGCCGATCGGCACCTACGCGCCGCGCACGTACTCCGACCAGAACGCGTTGGTCGGCACGCCGCTCATCTACCAGTACCGCACGAGCCTCGCCTGGGCGACGCCGGCGCTGTCCGTGGACCAGCAGGTGGCGAAGGCGGGCACGGGGCAGTTCGCGCACGACGTCACGCAGCATCCCTACCTCCCGGTGGTGGACGAGCGCTGGTGGGACGTGGGCGCGGTGATCGTGGGCTCGCAGCGACCGCTCGAGTTCTCGCTGGGCGTGACGCAGGGCTCGCCGAGCTGGCCGTCGCCCGGGCCCGACAACACGCCCGGCAACACCTACCTCGGCCGGCTGGGACTCCTGCCCATGCCCGGCCTCCGCTTCGGGATCTCGGGCGCCGACGGCAGGTGGATCCCGTCGTGGTACGAGTTCGCCCTCCCACCCGGCGCGGACGTGCGCGATTACCACGAGACCACGCTCATGGGCGACGCCGAGTTCCTGCGCGGCCCGTTCGAGCTGCGCGGCGAGGGCGCGCGCCGGCGCTGGCAGACCGTACGCACGGGCACGCTGGGCGTCGACGGCGGCTACGCCGAGGCGCGCTGGTCGTTCCCGAACGGCGCCTGGCTGGCGGCGCGCGCCGAGGCGCTCCGCTTCTCCGACGTCACCACCAGCGCCGCGGTGACGCGGCCGTGGGACGACGACGTCGACCGCTACGAGGGCGTGCTCGGCTTCCGCGTCACCGAGGCGGTGCGAGCGAAGCTCGCGTTCCAGCGCACGCGGCGGCACCCGTTCGCGGTCGACCCGCTCGAGGACGACCTGGTCGCGGGGAGCCTGAGCATCCGCTTCTAGGAACTCCGCGCGCCTGCGCGCTCGCGCGCGGGCGCTTCAATGGCTACGCTCGCGCCATGACGCTCGCCCGCGTGCGCCGCGAATACGGCGGCCAGGCCCTGCTCGAGTCGCGCGCCCCGGCCGCGCCGCTGCCGCTCCTCCGTCGCTGGCTCCGCGATGCGCTCGGCCACGGTTTCGTCGAGCCCAACGCCATGACGCTCGCCACCGTCGACTCACTCGGCCGGCCGCGAGCGCGGATGGTGCTGTTGAAGCGCGCGGACGAGCACGGGTTCACGTTCTACTCGAACCTCAGGAGCGCCAAGGCCCGGGAGCTGGAGACGTGCCCGCACGCGGCCCTCGTGCTGTGGTGGCCTGAGCTCCACCGCCAGGTGCGCGTGGAGGGACGCGTGTCGAGGTTGAGCGCGGCGGAGTCCGACGCCTACTTCGCCACCCGCCCGCGTGGCGCTCAGCTGGGCGCGTGGGCGTCGCCCCAGAGCCAGGTCGTGTCCTCGCGCGCGGCGCTGGAACGGAACCTGGCCGCGGCGCGCACGCGGTTCGAGGGCGGCGAGGTGACGCGACCGCCCCACTGGGGCGGGTTCCGGCTCACGCCGCGGGCGATCGAGTTCTGGCAGGGCCGCCCCGACCGCATGCACGATCGGCTGCGCTACACGCGGACGGCCGGGCGCTGGCGGCGCGTGCGCCTCGGGCCGTGAGCGCGCGGCCTTTCCTGCCGCGGACGGCCGCTCCACACCGTCCATCGGCGCCGGACGACCGTTCGTCGGGTGCGCCGTGGCGGGCGGCCGCCCGATGCGGTGGGATGGGGACATGAGCTACGACCCCGCCCGGCCCGAGACCCACCGCTCGAGGCTGATCGTCTCGCTCGTCCTCGCCCCGATGCTCTGGGCGGTGCCGTTCGCGCTGTTCTTCGGCACGCTCTACAGCCCCGACCTCCGCGGCTACGGCTGGGCGTACGTCGTGTCGCTGGTGTTCTCGCTGGTGATCCGCGCCGCCACGGTGCTCGCCGAGCGCGTGCTGGTGCCGTACCTCCGGCTGCGCGAGCCCGAGCGCGTGCGACGCTGGCTGCCCGAGGCGGCGATCTACATGGCGGTCTCGGTGAGCGCCTCGTTCATCGCCGCCGGGATCGTGAACCAGTTCGTCGTGCCCGGGTTCCTCGGCTCGCCCCGGGCCTGGCTCATCTCGGGCATGTTCGCGATCGCGTTCTCGATCCTGGTCGGCGGCATCATCTACGCGCGCGTGTTCTATCGCGCCGCGGTGGCGCGCGCCGTGGCGCTCGAACGCATGCGTTCGCAGCTCGAGCGCGCCGAGCTGCGGGCACTGCGCGCGCAGGTGAACCCGCATTTTCTCTTCAACACGCTCAACTCCATCGCCGCGCTGATCCACGAGAACCCGGCCGCTGCCGAGGACGTGGTGACGAGGCTCGCCGACGTGTTCCGCCACGCGCTCACCGCCAGCGGCCGCGAGCACACGCGGCTCGCGGACGAGCTGGACTTCCTGCGCTCGTGGCTGGCGATCGAGCACGTGCGCTTCGGCGACCGGCTGCGCGTGGTCGAGGACGTGGAGCCGGGCCTGGAGGACGTGCCCGTGCCCGGGCTCCTGTTCCAGCCGTTGATCGAGAACGCCGTGCTCTACGCGGTGGCGCCGCGCGCCGAGGGCGGCACCATCACGCTGCGCGTGCGGCGCGACCCTTCGGGCCAGACCATCACCGCCGAGGTCGCCGACGACGGCCCGGGCTTCTCCCCCGGCTCGCGGCCGCGCGGCAACGGCGTCGGCCTCGAGTCGGTGCGCGAGCGGTTGCGCCTGGGCGGCGAGCCGCACGCGTTCGCGCTCGAGAGCGCCCCCGGCCAGGGCACGCGCGTGCGCATCACGCTGCCCCTCGCGCCGGCACCCGTGACGCGGGTGGAGAACGCGGCCGCCCCCGTGGAGTTAGGGCCCCCGCTCCCGAGCGAGGGACGTGCATGAGCACGCTCAAGGTGCTGGTGGTCGACGACGAGCCGCTCGCGCGCGCACGGCTCCGCAGGCTGCTGGGTGCGCTCGAGGAGGTGGACGTGATCGGCGAGGCCGGCTCGGTGGCCGAGGCTGTACCGCTCGTGGACACGCTCCGGCCCGACCTCGTGCTGCTCGACGTGCAGATGCCGGGCGAGGACGGATTCGCGCTGCTCGACCGGATCACGCACCGGCCCGCGGTGGTGTTCGTGACCGCGTTCGACCACTACGCCGTGCGCGCGTTCGAGGAGCAGGCGGTGGACTATCTCCTCAAGCCGTTCCGTCCCGAGCGACTCGCCGCCGCGATCGAGCGCGCTCGCGCGGCGCGGGCGCGGCCCGACGAGCTGGCGCGGCAGCTCCAGCAGGTGCTCGCGAGCGTGGGTTCGGTGCGGGCCGGGCGCGGCGAGACGCTCGAGCGCTTCACGGTGCGCATCGGCCAGAAGCAGCTCATCGTCAAGGCGGACGAGGTGTTGTGGTTCGGCGCCGAGGACAAGCTGGTGTTCGCGGCCACGGCTTCGGACCGGCACTACGTGAACTTCACGCTCGACGAGCTGGAGCGAAAGCTCGACCCGGCGCGGTTCGTGCGCGTGCACCGCTCGGCGATCGCGAACCTGGACCATGCGGCGGCGCTGCGGCCGGGATTCGCTGGAACCTGGCGCCTGCAGCTGGACGACGTCGCGCGCACCGAGGTGCCGGTGTCGCGCTCGCGGGCGCGGGTGTTGAAGGAGCGGCTGGGGGCGTAGGCGGCGCGCGGCGGCGACGGCTGCCGACAGCGTGCCCGGGCGCGGCGCGCGATCTGCGGCCCTGATCGATCGCACGATGCGAGCGGCGGGTGAGCTTGACATCGATTTGAATTGACGCGATCTCGAACGCGAGTTGCTCGAGAGCGAGGTGGCTCACCAGAGCGCGCGACAGGATTCAAGAGCGACCGCGTGAGCGGCACGAACGAGCGCGGGACGATCGAATTGCTGTCGAGCGCGCGACGGCGCGACGTGCGGGCATCTACGGGGGCGGAATTCGTCGCGGGTAACATTCACGCGTCGGCCCTCGACCACCTGCCCCCGTCGAAGGTGACGCCGTGAACCGCTTCTCGCTGACGCACCTGAGCAACGAGGTTCTTCGCCGGGAACACACCACCAAGGCCGCGAGAGAGAACGAAGCCACCGCCGAGCTGCTCGCGCACATCGCCGAGTTCGACGAGCGGAAGCTCTACCTGCCCGAGGCGTACGAGTCGATGCTGGCGTACTGCACGGGCGCGTTGCACCTGTCCGAGGATGCCGCCAAGAGGCGGATCCAGGTGGCTCGCGTGGGG
>DATLUU010000756.1:0-4013 GCA_035577885.1 Verrucomicrobiia bacterium | reverse complement strand
GGCCAGCCCGCCGGTCGGCAACGCCGCCCCCGCCCGCCCGCCGCGGGCGCCGCTCGACCTCGACAGCGCCGGCGTCGTCGACCTCGACCGGCTGCCGGGCATCGGCCCGGTGCTGGCCGCGCGCATCGTCGAGCACCGCCGCGTCCACGGCCGCTTCCGCCACGTCGACGAGCTGCTGCTGGTGCCCGGGATCGGTCCGCGGCTGCTCGAGCGGCTGCGGCCGTGGCTGCGCGAACCCACCCGATAGGTCGTTCGCAACGTGCGATCTGCACGCCGTGAATCGCGCGGCGACGTGCGGAAATCGCGTCAAGGTTGCAACGAGAGCGCCCGATAACGACCGCGGGCTCGGCAACCGCTGCAGACGGCGTGTCGCCGTGCTTGCCGTCTGCACGGATCCGCTCTCCCGGCGCCTCGAGCGCCGGCCGGGCGCGTTCCGCTCCCTCGCATTCACTCCCGGCGGAGACCCCGTGGTCGAAGACATCAGCCAGAAGCTCCTCCAGGCGAACCTGGTCGACGAGAACGCGCTCAAGAAGGCGGCCCTGCAGCAGAAGACTGCGGGCGGCACGATCACGAGCAATCTCGTCAAGATCGGTGCGGTCAGCGAGGAGAAGCTGCTCGACTTCCTGTCCAAGCTCTACGGCTGCCCGTCGCTCGACCTCAAGAACTTCGAGCCCGATCCGGCGCTGACGCGGCTCCTGCCCGGCGACGTCGCCAGCAAGTTCATGGCGCTCCCGGTGTCGCGAAACGGCCGCAAGCTGATCGTGGCGATGGCGAACCCCGCGAACATCTTCGCGCTCGACGACATCAAGTTCATCACCGGCTACGAGGTCGAGCCGCGCGTCGCCTCCGAGGCATCGATCAAGAAGGCCCTCGACCGCGCCTACGACTCGGCGAGCACCATGGCCGACGTGATGAAGGGCTTCGAGGATGAGCTCTCGGTCGTCGACGAGGAGGAGACGCCCGAGAACGACGGCCTCGCCGGGATGGACGAGGCGCCCATCGTCAAGCTCGTCAACTCGCTGATCTCGGACGCGGTGAAGAAGGGCGCCTCCGACATCCACATCGAGCCGTACGAGAAGAACATGCGTGTGCGCTTCCGCATCGACGGTGCGCTGCAGGAGATGATGGCACCGCCGTACAAGTTCAAGGCGGCGATCACGTCGCGCCTGAAGATCATGGCCGACCTGGACATCGCCGAGCGCCGCGTGCCGCAGGACGGCCGCATCAAGATCAAGGTGCTGAACCGCACCATCGACCTGCGTGTGAGCTCGCTGCCCACGATCTTCGGCGAGAAGATCGTGATGCGCATCCTCGACAAGACGAACCTCAACGTCGATCTCGAGCGGCTCGGGTTCGAGCCCGCGGCGATGAAGGAGTTCCTCGCCGCGATCCTGAACCCCTACGGCATGGTGCTGGTGACCGGGCCGACCGGCTCCGGCAAGACGACGTCGCTGTACTCGGCGCTGTCGCGCGTCAACACGCCGAACGTGAACGTGATGACCGCGGAGGACCCGGTCGAGTACAACCTCGACGGCATCAACCAGGTGCTGGTGAACGAGTCCGTGGGCCTGTCGTTCGCGGCGGCACTCAAGGCGTTCCTGCGCCAGGACCCGAACATCATCATGGTCGGCGAGATCCGCGACATCGACACCGCGTCGATCGCCACCAAGGCCGCGCTCACCGGCCACCTCGTGCTCTCGACGCTGCACACGAACGACGCGCCCAGCGCCATCGGCCGCCTGATCGACATGGGCATCGAGCCGTTCCTGGTGGCGTCGTCCGTGAACCTGGTGCTGGCGCAGCGCCTCGTGCGCAAGGTGTGCAACGGCTGCAAGCGCCAGATCGAGCTCACCGAAGAGTTGCTGAGCGAGCTGCAGATGAACCGCTCCGATCTCGCCGGCGCCACGATCATGGAAGGCGAGGGCTGCATCGAGTGCAACAGCACGGGCTATCGCGGCCGCGCCGGCGTCTACGAGGTCATGACCATCACGCCGGTGCTGCGCGACCTGATCCTGCAGCGTGCGTCGGCGATCGAGATCAAGCGCTCGGCGGTGCAGGGCGGGATGCTGACGCTGCGCCGCGACGCGCTCATGAAGTTGAGACGGGGACTCACTTCGGTGGAAGAAGTGCTGAAAGAGACCGCGGCCGACAAGCTGTGAGCCGCGCCACACGGAACGCGAGGACGACATGGCGGAACTGACCCTGCGGCAATTGCTCGAAGACATGGTGCACCGGAAGGCCTCCGATCTGCACCTCACGGCGGGCGTGCCGCCCGAGCTGCGCATCGACGGCTCGATCACGCCGACCGAGTACGAGGTGCTGACGCCGGAGAGGTGCATCGGTCTCGCGTACAGCGTGCTGTCGGACGAGCAGCGCAAGAAGTTCGAGACCACGAAGGAGCTGGACTTCAGCTTCGGCGTCAAGGGCCTGTCGCGCTTCCGTGCCAACGTCTTCCTGCAGCGCGGCGTGGTGTGCATGGCCATCCGCCAGATCCCCTACGAGATCATCCCGCTCGAAAAGCTGGGCCTGCCCCCGGTGGTGAAGGACTTCACGAACCGGCAGAAGGGGCTGGTGCTGCTCACCGGGCCCACCGGCTCGGGCAAGTCCACCTCGCTCGCCGCGATGCTCGACCGCATCAACCAGACGCGGCAGGCGCACATCATGACCATCGAGGACCCGGTCGAGTACATCCACCTGCACAAGAAGTGCATCGTGAACCAGCGCGAGGTGGGGGCGGACACGGCCTCGTTCCCGACCGCGCTCAAGTACGTCCTGCGCCAGGACCCCGACATCATCCTCATCGGTGAGATGCGCGACCTGGAGACGATCGAGTCCGCACTGACGATCGCCGAGACCGGCCACCTGGTGTTCGCGACGCTGCACACGAACTCCGCGTACGAGGCGGTGAACCGCATCGTCGACGTGTTCCCGGCCGACCAGCAGAAGCAGATCCTCACCCAGCTCGCGTTCGTGCTCGAGGGCGTGGTGACGCAGCAGCTGATCCCGCGCAGCCGCGGCGCCGGCCGCATCATGTGCGCCGAGGTGCTCGTCTGCACCCCGGCGATCAAGGCGGTCATCCGCGAGGCGAAGACGCACCAGATCTACAGCCTCATGCAGGCCGGGCAGAAATACGGCATGCAGACGATGAACATGGCGTTGTTGACTGCCGTGCTCGACAAACACCTGACGCCCGAGGACGCGCTGGACCGCAGCACGGATCGCATCGAGCTGGACGGGATGATCCAGAAGGTCCTGCGCACCGCGGCCTGAACGGAGGACGACCATGGCAGTCTTTGTATGGAAGGGCCGCACGCTCGCGGGCGAGGCCCAGACCGGCGAGATCGAGTCCGGGCGGCAGGAGGAAGCGCTCGAGATGCTGCGCAAGAAGCGCATCCTCGTCACCTCCCTGCGGCCGAAGGCCGGCGGCATGTCGATGCCGAACATCGGTGGTCCGGGCGTGTCGACGAAGGACCTGGCCATCTTCACGCGCCAGTTCGCGACCATGATCTCGGCCGGCCTGCCGCTCGTGCAGTGCCTCGACATCCTCGCCAAGCAGGCGAGCAAGCCGTCGTTCGGCAAGATCATCTCGGAGACCACCCGCGAGGTCGAGGCCGGCTCGACACTGTCCGACGCGCTCGGCAAGCACAAGAACGTCTTCGATGACCTGTTCCGCAACATGGTCGCGGCGGGCGAGGCCGGCGGCGTGCTGGACGAGATCCTCATGCGCCTCGCCACGTACATCGAGAAGGCGGACGCGCTGAAGCGCAAGGTGCAGAGCGCGCTCGTCTACCCGGCGGTCGTGCTCACCGTGGCGATGGGCGCCACCGCGTTCATGCTCATCTTCATCATTCCGACGTTCGCGAAGATGTTCATGGACTTCGGTGGCGAGCTGCCGCTGCCGACGAAGATCGTGCTCATCCTCTCGGACCTGCTCGTGCATTACTGGTGGGTGGCGTTGCTCGCGATCGTGGCCGGGGCGCTGGCATTCCAGCGCTACTACGCCACCGAGAGCG
>DATLUU010000755.1:0-3114 GCA_035577885.1 Verrucomicrobiia bacterium | reverse complement strand
CGACACGCTGGCGGCGATCATCGGCGAGTTCGTCACGGCGCGGATCGCGGCCAAGAAGTAACGGCCCGAGCGCACACAAGTCCGCCGCCCCAGCGGCCGATAACGGCAGGGTCCCCTGGAGGGGCCCTCCGTGCTCCGTCGCCTGGGCGTCGCGGCCGCCGTGCTCGCGCTCGTCTTCTTGATCATGCGCGCCTCGCCCATACCGCCGCCGACCTCCGCGGCGCTGGGTGCCATCGGCCGCGGCCCCACCGTCGTGCTCGTCCACGGGCTGGGCTCCGACTACGACGACTGGCTCCCGGTCGCGCGCGACCTCGCCCGCGACCATCGCGTCGTGTTCGTGGAGCTGCCCGGGCACGGGCTCGCGCCCATGGCGACGCCGTTCGCGCTCGAGCAGGCGACGCTCGCGCTCGACCGCGCGATCGCCGAGCAGGCGCACGATCCGGTGGTGCTGGTAGGGCACTCGGTGGGCGGGCTCGTGGCCACGGCCGAGGCTTTGCGCGCTCCGCAGCGCGTGCGCGGGCTGGTGCTGGTGGAGACGGCGCTCGCGCCGCAGGTGAGCCGCGCCGAGGCCGACACGCTGATCGCCGAGTTCGACCGCGACTGGGAGGGCACGCTTCACGCGGTGTACTCGAGCTTCGGCCGCGACTCGCTCCAGGGCGAGCGACTGTGGGCGCGCGCATCGCAGGTCGAACGGCAGAACCTGCGCGCATGGATCCCGGTGGCACTCCACACCGACCTCACGAGCGAGGCGGCCGGGCTCGCGATGCCGGTGCTCGCGGTGCTCGCCCCGCGGTCGTGGGAGGCGGAAGAGACCTGGGAGCACGCGGCGAAGGCGCTCGGCTACGCGCGCATCCCCAGGCTCCGCGGCGTGCGCATCGAGAACTGCGGCCATTTCATCATGCTCGACCGGCCGCGACGGCTGGCGGAGGCGATCCGCCGCTTCTCCTCGAACGTCGACAGCGCCTACGCGCTGCGCTGAACGCTCACGGGAACATCGGCTTCGGCGCACCGGGCACGAGCCGGCTCTTCGTGCTCGTGGTCGCCACCCAGCTCACGAACTCGTGCGCGCCGGGGTAGCCCTCGATGTGGTCGATGGCCTTGCCGTCGGCGCCGACGATGACGAGGGTCGGGAACGCGTTCACGCCGTGCACGCGCTGGAGCGAGTCGACGAGGGCGCTGTTGTGGCCGTCCTCGCGGCTACGGTCGACGACGTGCACCGGCACCACGAACGTCGAGATCGACGAGGCGAGCTTCCGGTCCTCGAACACCTCGCGCTCCATGGTCTGGCAGGGACCGCACCACGCGGCGCTGAAGTCGTAGAGGATGGGTTTGTTCGTCGCCGCCGACTGCGCCGGGGCCACGTCTGCCGGCACCCACGACATGAGATCGGGCTTCGTGGGCGGGTGCTTCTCCTCGTAGATCCCGGTGGCGACGCGCGCCACGAGCAACACCGCGGCCACGATCCAGAGCACCAGGGGATCGCGGCGCGAGGGACCGCTTGGCGTGGCGCGCTCATCCGGCGGCATACGAGAGCTCCCTGCGGTTGAAGCGCGCGATTCCCACCGCGAGCGCGAGCGTCACCGTCGACGCCCACGACGTGACCGCGAACCACGACAGCGGTGTTCCCTGCAGCATCCACGCCCATGACAGCTGCGGTGACAGCACGCCCTGCACCTCGTTGCAGGCGCGCGCGAGTACCTCCCAGTGCTCGAGCATGGCGAGCCACGACAACATCTGGGTGACGATCATGGCCGCGACGAAGAGCCCCACGTCACCGATCCCGCCCACGAGCGTCGACAGCATCACCATGACCGCGGCGCTGCCCGCGGCACTGCATGCGGCTTCGAGCACCATGCGCACGAGGTCGAGCGCGTTGGGTTGTGTCTTGTGCGCGAGCAGCGCCAGCGTGGCGAGGAGCAGCAGCGCGATGGTGATGCCCACAGCGGCGATCACCGACGCGAGCCAGCGATGGAGCAGCACGCTCGGCCGGCTCACCGGCCGCACCAGCAGGAGCTGGAGCGTGCCGGAGGAGACGTCCTGGCCGATCGCGCCCGCGGAGAGGATGAGCGCGATCGCCGAGGCGGGCCCGGCGAGCGGTGCGAGGTTGTTGGCGAAGATCGCGGCTCCGAGCGGGAACACGGTGACGATGAACAGCAGCCCGACGCGCATCGGGCTCGTGAAGCGCTGGCGCAGGAACGCGACGAGGAGCGTGCGGTTCACGCCGCACCTCCCGCGGGCGGCGCGGGCGCGCCGGTGAACAGCCGCTCGAGCCGCCCCTCTTCGGGGCTCGCCTCGGTCACCGCCACGCCTGCGGCGAGCAACGCTGCCAGGAGCCGCGTGGCGCCGGCGTCGTCCGCCACGGCGAAGCGCGCATCGGGCGCCGTCCAACCGCGGAACGTGGCACCCGCATCGGCGGCGATCGCCGCGAGTCGATCCGTCGCGGGCACGGGCTGCTCGGTCGAGAGCCGCACGCGCAGCACGCGCGCGTGCGAGGCGCCGGCGCGCGTGGTGTCCATGGCCTCGACCTTCCCCTGCTTCACGAACACCACGCGGTGACAGACGCGCTCGACCTCGGCGAGTTGGTGCGAGTTGATGATCACCGTGGCGCCGTTGGCCGACAGCCCGGAGAGGATCTCTCTGAACGTCACGATGCCCGCCGGGTCCACGCCGGAGATGGGCTCGTCGAGGTAGAGGAAACGCGGGCGCCCGAGCAGCGCCTGCGCCAGCGCCAGCCGCTGGAGCATGCCGCGCGAGTAACGCCCCACGCGGCGGAACGATGCTTCGCGGTCGAGTCCGACGCGGTCCAGGAGCGCCTGGCAGTCCTGGTGCCGCGTGCCCTCCGGCAGCCGCGCGAGTGCGTGGTGGTAGTGCATGAACGCCATGCCGCTCATCCAGCGGTCGAGCACGAGGCGTTCGGGCAGGTAGCCCGTGGCGGCGCGGATCTCCAGGTCGTCCACGGCGCGACCCTCGATCGAGAGCTTCCCCGAGTCGGGGCGGAGGAAGCCCAAGAGGCAGCCGAGCAGGGTCGTCTTGCCGGCGCCGTTCGGCCCGATGATGCCCACGGTCTCGCCCGGCTCGAACGTGAGCGATACGCCGGCGAGCGCGGTCACACGC
>DATLUU010000754.1:0-3078 GCA_035577885.1 Verrucomicrobiia bacterium | reverse complement strand
TGCTCGTGCGCTCGGTCGACTCGAGCGAGACATCGGCGAGCGGCACCGCGCCCTCGCGGCGCACGGCGCCCGCGGGCACCCAGCGGCCGCGCGCGACGTTCCTCGCCGGACCGCCTGTTGCCGTCGTGCCGGAGGCGGGCGCCTCGCTCGCCGTGTTCCACTCGCCGCACGCCGGGCAATGCCCGAACCAGCGCGGCTGCTCGTTGCCGCACGCGGTGCAGAAGAACACCGACTTCGGGGCTTTCGCGGACTTGGTCGTCTTGCCGCTGCTCTTCATATGGGGATGCTCGTCCGGGAGCGGGTCAGAACACCTTCACGTTCAGGTACTTCTTCGGGTTCGCCTTGATGTCGGCGATCAGCGTCTTCAGCTCGGCCACCGTTTGCTTCGCCTCTTCGTAGAGCTTCGGGTCGTTGACCAGCTTGCCGAGCGTGCCGTCGCCGTGGTCCACCTTGCCCGCCACGCTCTGCATCGTGGTGCGGAGCGAGTCGAGGCGTGTCGTCAGCCGCTCGAGCCCGGCGGCCGTGCGCTCGAACGACTCCAGCGCCTTCCGCAGCTCCGCCTCACGGTCGGTGGTGAGCGCCTTTGCCGTCTTCGATGCGGCGTTCAAGTTCGCGAGCGTTGCCCGGAGCTGCGTCCGGTTCTCGATCACCGCGGCCTTCAACTGTTCGCTCGTGTCGTGGAGGTTGACGAGCGTCTGCGTCAGGTTGCCGTTCTTGTCGATGGCGTCCGCCAGCCCCTTCAACTGCGTCGCCAGCTCGGCGATGGCATCCACCGTGCCGCTCATGCCCCCGACCACCTCGGGGATGCCCTTCTCGTAGATGCCCGGGATGGTGTCCCTGGAGGTGTACGGCACGCCGCTCGCATGCAGGTCGACCGCGATCACCTTCTCACCCATCAGCCCCACGTTGCGCACCGAGACGCGGCTGTCGGTGGTGAGCACGACCTCGGAGGCGAGCGCCAGGTCCACCGAGACGTGGTCGCTGATCAGCGCCACGCTCTGCACGCTCCCTTTGCGCAGGCCGTTCACCTGCACCTCGTCGCTCGTGCTCAGGCCCCCGGTCTGCGGGAACGTCACGTGCCACACCCGTATCTTCCGCGCCAGCGAGAACTGCTTGAGCCAGGTGACGCCCCAGAGCGTCACGCCCAGCGCCACCAGCACGGTGATGCCGACCTGGATCTCCCTCGTGCTTCTCAAGTCGCTCCTTCGTGGGTCAGGGGTGGGGACGGTATCTGTCGCACTCTACACCGCGTGGACCGGTCCCTCGCTCCGGCCCTCGATGAACTGGCGCACGAGCAGGTCGTTCGTGGCCTGCGCCTCGGCCGGCGTGCCCGTGAACTGCACGCGACCCTCGTGCAGCAGCGCCAGCCGATCGCCCACCTTCCACGCGCTGTGAAGGTCGTGCGTCACCACCACCGACGTCACGCCCATGCGCTTCTGGATCGAGCGGATCAGCTCGTTGATGACGTCGGACATGATCGGGTCGAGCCCAGTCGTGGGCTCGTCGTAAAGGATGTACGCCGGATCGATGGCGACCGCGCGCGCCAGCCCCACGCGCTTCTTCATGCCGCCCGAGAGCGACGCCGGCTTCATGTCCTCGACCCCCTGGAGCCCCACCCACGACAGCCGCTCGGCGACGCGGCGCCGGATCTCGGCTTCGGGGAGCTTCAGGTGCTCGCGCATCGGCAGCGCCACGTTCTCGCCCACGGTGAGGGAGTCGAACAACGCCGCGCCCTGGAACAACATGCCGAAGCGCTTGCGCACCCGGTTCAGCTCCGCCTCGTCCATGTGCGCGATGTCCTCGCCCTCGATCTCGATGCTGCCCTCGTCGGGCTTCATGAGCCCGATGATGTGCTTGAGCAGCACGCTCTTCCCCGAGCCGCTGCGGCCGAGGATCACCATCGTGATGCCCGTGGGAATCTCGAGATCCAGCCCGTCCAGCACCTGCTTGCTGCCGAGCCGCTTGCTCACGCCCCGGAGCTGGATCATTTCGTGAACACGAACCGGAACAGGACGTTCGCGAGCACGTAGTCGCTGATCAGCACCAGCACACATGCCGACACCACCGCGCGCGTGGTGGCGATGCCCACGCCCTCGGCGCCGCCTTCGGTGCGGAAGCCGTGGTAGCAGCCCATCCAGCCGATGATGGCGCCGAAGAACACCGCCTTGATGATCCCCGACATCAGGTCCTTCACGTAGAAGAAGTCCTGCAGCGCCTGCACGTACGTGTGCGTTGACACGCCGACGCTGGTGACCGACACCACGTAGCCGCCGAAGATGCCCACCGCGTCCGCGATCATCACCAGGATCGGGAGCATGACCACCGCTGCCACCACGCGCGGCACCACCAGGTAGCGCACCGGGTTGACGGCCATGGCCTCGAGCGCGTCGATCTGCTCGGTGACGCGCATCGTGCCCAGCTCGGCGGCGATGGCGGCGCCGACGCGGCCGCCGACGATGAGCGCGGTCAAGACGGGACCCAGCTCGATGATCACCGAGCGCATGATCACCGAGCCGATGTACTTGAGCGGCACGACGTTCGCGAACTGGTAGGCGGCCTGCACCGCGGCGACGGCGCCGGTGAACACGCTCACGATCAGCACCAGCGTCACCGACTGCACACCGATGATGTACATCTGGTCGACGACGAGCCGCATCGAGCGCAGGCCGCGCAGCAGCATGCGGAACGTTTCACCCACGAGCAGCGCGACGCGGCCGACATCGGCAACCCAGTCGCCGATACGATTCCACAGGTAGCTGAGCGGCCGCGGGGGAGCGCTCTCGCCGTTCATCGCGTCAGAAGCCGGGCTCGGTCTCGCCCGACATGACGGGGCTGTACGGCACGAACTTCGTGCACTCGCGCAGGAACGTCATGTCCACGTCGTCGGTGGGACCATTGCGCTGCTTGGCGATGATGAGCTGCGCCTTCCCGGGCTCCGCGGTATCGGGCTTGTACACGACCTCTCGATAGACGAAGAGAACGACGTCGGCATCCTGCTCGATCGAGTTATGAGTGACGATCCCGTTGGCGATGAAGTTGTGCATACCCGGAACCGTGGCGTCGAAGACCGGCTGCACG
>DATLUU010000753.1:0-16798 GCA_035577885.1 Verrucomicrobiia bacterium | reverse complement strand
CGCGAACGCCCGCGAGGTGTTCGACGCGGTGCGCGCGCACCGTCTCGTCTCGGTGATCCGCGCCTCGGAACCCGCCGCGGCGCTCGAAGCCGCGCGCGCGGTGATCCGCGGCGGCATCGCGTTCGTCGAGGTCACCTACTCGGTGCCCGACGCGCCGTCGGTCATGCGCCAGCTCGTGTCCGAGAAGCATCCCGGCACGGTGATCGGCGCCGGCACCGTGCTCAGCGCGCGCGAGGCGGCAGCCGCCATCGACGCCGGCGCGCGGTTCCTGATCGCGCCGAACGTGTCGCAGGCGGTCGCGGGCGCGGCGCGCGAGTCGGGCGTGTTCTATTGCCCGGGCGCCTACACGACGAACGAGATCATCCACGCCGTGGAGATGGGCGCGCACCTGGTGAAGGTGTACCCGGTGGGCGTCGCCGGCGGACCCGACTACATCAAGGTGATCCGCGACCCGCTGCCGCGCGTGCCCATGCTCGCCGCGGGCGGAACGAACCTCGACAACATCGTGCCGTTCTATGCCGCGGGCTGCATCGCCTGCGGCATCGGCGGCGCACTCGCCGATCCGGCGCTGGCCGCAGCCGGCCGCTTTGCCGAGATCGAGTCGCGCGCGCGCGCATTCGTGGCCCGCGCCGCATCCTTCGAGCCGACCGTGAACGCACGACGCTGACATGCGCGGCCGTCAGGGACGACATGCCGCGTGGCTGCTCCTCGGCTGCCTCCTCCTCCCCGCGCGGGCGCGCGCGAGCTACGAGGAATTCTCCACGGTGAACGTGGGCCGCACCGAGGAGGACGACGAGTACCTGTTCGATTCGGAGCTGGTGCGCTCGCCGTTCTACTGGCACGACGAGTACGACCACGCCACGAGCGCGTTCCGCGCCTCCCAGGGCTGCTTCACCGCGGGCCAGTGGCACATCGACAACAACCTCAAGTTCACGGTGCCGCTGGGGGACACGGCCCGGTTCACGCTCGACTACCTCGATTACGCGGACATGGAGTCGGTCTACGGCTGGACGCGACTCGAAGCGCGATTTCCGATCGCTCACACCGGGACCTGGGGCTACCGCTACACACCCAGCTTCGACAAGAGCCGGCAGGACATGGCGCTGTTCTGGGAGCACGGCAACGCCTTCACGCCGCTCCAGCTGCAGGGTGCGTTCACGCTCGAGGACGTGTTCAACAACTTCTGGTCGCAACGCCAGGTGAAGGTGGGCGGCGAGCCCGAGCCCTACATCCGCCATCCCTACGAGCCGGCGCTGAACGTCACCTGGCGCGGCGGTGGGCCGAAGTTCTCGGCGAACGCCAAGTGGCTGACGCCGTCGACGAAACGGTTCGCGACCATAGAGCCGGAGCTCCGCCGCACCGAGAAGCTCTGGGGCGCCAAGGGCAACGGCGTCGTCTCGCAGACCATCGCCCGCACCACGGTCGAAGCGGCGTTCGAGATGGTGCAGTCGTCCTCGTACGGCTATTGGGAGCAGCAGGCGGGCGACCACCACCAGTTCGCCCGCCGCTGGCGCATCAAGGGCTCGGTGATCCAGGACTTCGGTGACGACGCCCACGTCGCGGTCCGCTACTACTACATGGACCGCACCCAGGTGTGGCGGCCGCCGGTCGCCAACGCCACGCTCAACGTCATCGACCGCTGCGTGATGATCGACAGCTGGTTCAAGGCGCCGTGGGGCCTCGGAGCCCGCGCGGGCGCGTTGCGCGACCGCGTCACCTCCTGGCACGACGGCGGCATCTACGGCATCCCGGGGTTCGATTCCCCGGGCACGCGCTACGAGACGCGCGCCATCATCTCGCTGCACAAGATGTTCGGGAAGGTGCGCCTCCAGGGCATCGAGGGGATCGAGTTGGACAACGAGCCCTACCCGGTGTCGTTCCACCACGACAAGGGCTTCCTCCAGCTGCAGACGACGTTCTGATCGCCCGCCGGGAATAACGCGCCGCCCCTGACGTATCCGGGGCATGGCTGCCCGCACCGATCCTCGCGACTACCAGGTCGCCGCCCTCACCACGCTGCTCATGCTGGGGAAACTCGTATTCGGCTTCGACGTCTCGTGGTGGCAGGTCGGGATCACGCTGGCGAGCGCGCTCGCCGGGCAGGGACTGGCCGCACGCATGGGGTGGCCGGCCGCGAATGGGGCGAGCGGGGCACCCGCCCGCAGGGCGGTTCTGCCGCCCTTCGAGTGGAAGAGCGCGCTCATCAGCGGGCTCTCGTTGTGCCTGCTCCTGCGCACGCGCGTGCTGCTCTGGGCCGCGGTCGCCGGGGTCGTCGCCGTGGGCAGCAAGTTCGTGCTGCGCGTGCCGCGCGCCGGCGGCGGCGGCACGAAGCACCTCTTGAACCCCACGAACGGCGCCATCGTGCTGCTGCTCCTCTGCGGCGCGCCGGTGTGGGTGTCGCCCGCCCAGTGGGGGCACCACCTGCCGATCGCGTTCGGTGTCGCCGGCTTCGGCAGCCTGGTCGTGCATCGCTCGGCGCGAAGCGACGTGACGCTGGCGTTCCTCGCCGCGTGGGCAGCACTGCTCTTCGGCCGCGCAGCGTGGCTCGGTCAGGCAGGGGCGGCACCGCTCCACCAGCTCGAGAACGGATCACTGGCGCTGTTCGCGTTCCACATGATCAGCGATCCCAAGACCACGCCCGATTCGCGGGCCGGCCGCGTGCTGTTCGGCTGCCTGGTGGCGCTCGGCGCCGGGCTCGTCCAGTTCGTGCTCTACCGCACGAACGGGCTCCTGTGGTCGCTCGCCGCCTGCTCGCTGTTCGTCCCGCTCCTCGATCGCTGGCTGCCGGGCCGCGGCTTCGAGTGGTCCGCGCCAGGGACCGGCGCACAACCGAAGGAGAATCCTCATGCGCAGTCGGGTGTCCGCATCCCTGCTCGCGCTGCTGGCGGTGTGCGCACTGCCTGAAGCAGCGCGGGCGTTCTGTGGCTTCTACGTCGCGAGCGGCGAGGCCAGGCTCTTCAACCACCGCTCGCAGGTGGCGCTGGTGCGTGACGGCGACCGTACGGTCATGACCATGGCCAGCGACTACCAGGGCGATCCCCGCGAGTTCGCACTGGTGGTGCCCGTGCCAACCGTCCTCAAGCGCGGGCAGATCCACGTCGGCGACTCGTCGCTGGTGGCGAAGCTCGACGCCTACTCGGCGCCGCGGCTCGTGGAGTACTTCGACCCGGACCCGTGCCCGGTGGCGAACCGGACGTGGGCGTCGGCGAAGTCGCTGGTGGCGGGCGCCCCGTCGAGCCGCGACGACGAGGGGATGGTCCGGGAGGAGAGAGCCGTCCGCATCGAAGCCCGGTACCAGGTCGACGAGTACGACGTGCTGATCCTCTCCGCCGACGACAGCACCGCGCTGCTCGCGTGGCTCAAGGCCCACGGCTATCGAGTGCCCATGCAGGCGTCGCGCGTGGTGGAGAGCTATCTCAAGCAGGGCATGAAGTTCTTCGTCGCCAAGGTGGACCTGGGCCGGCGCGCTGCCGCGGGGATCACCACGCTGCGGCCGCTGCAGATCGCCTACGAGTCGCCGCGCTTCATGCTGCCGGTGCGGCTCGGCATGGCGAACGCCGATGGGCCACAGGAGTTGTTCGTGTACGCGGTCACGCGCGCCGGCCGCGTCGAGCCGGCGAACTATCGCAGCCTCAAGCTGCCCGAGTCGGTGGACGCGCCCGCGTTCGTGAAGAGCGACTTCTCGAACGTGTGGCGCGCCGCATTCGATCGCATGGTGCAGAAGAATGGCATGGGCGTGGTCTATACCGAGTACGCCTGGGACATGACGTGGTGCGATCCGTGCCCGTCGCCGCCCTTGAACCGCGACGAGCAGCGGGCGCTGGGCGTGTGGTGGCTGGACGAGGACAACCCCACCGTGTTCGTGACCCGGCTGCATGCGCGCTATGACCGGGCGTCGTTCCCCGAGGACCTCGTGCTCCAGGAGACCGCCGATCGCACGAACTTCCAGGCCAAGGTGGTGGTGCGGAACGAGTGGCGGGGCGAGGCGAAGTGCGAGAACGCGAACGCCTACGTGCGCTCGCTGCCCGCGCGGCGCGAGCGCGAGGCGAAGTCCCTCGCCGACTTCACCGGCTGGTCCGTGGACCGTGTGCGCACACGCATGGGCGTGAGCACCGCGTGGCTCCGCCCCGGTGAGTCGACGACGCCGTACAGCTCGGTCGAGTGGTGGGGAAAGCTATGGAGGAATTGACCTGATACAAGCGACGCGCGGGGTTGGATAGGCTCGAAGAGCTACCGAATCAGGAGACCTCCCCCGTGCGTCGCCTCTGCCGCTGTCTCGCGCTGCTGCTGCTCGCCCTGCCACTCGCCTGTGCCCGGCACCCGTCGCCGCTCGCGGGCGTCCCGAACGGCTACTACGCCGGGAACGTGACGTATCACGGCGCACAGCTCGCGATCAGCGTCCACATCCGCAGCGACGGCGACTCGCTGCGTGCGTACTTCAACAGCCCCGACCTGCTGCTCCTGGGCCAGCCGCTCGACTCGGTGACGTTCGAGCGGCCCCGCTTCCGCTTCACGACCGCGGACGATCATCCCGTGCGCTTCGATGGCGTGGTCGCGGGCGACTCGATCGTCGGCACCGCCACGGTGGGCGCCGTGCCCGGCGTGGTCGCGGCGGGTGACACCGCGCGCGCGCGGTTCGCGATCCGCCACATCGTCCCGCCGCCGCTACCGTACGCGACGAAGCGGGTGAGCTTCGAGAACGGGGCGCTGGAGCTGGGCGGTACGCTCTACCTGCCGCCCGCCGAGCCGCACACGCTCCCGGGCGTGGTCATCCTCCAGGGCTCGAGCGCCAACCTGCGACACCAGTACCGCTTCTTCGCCGACCACTTCGCACGCCACGGCTTCGCGGTGCTGGTGTTCGACAAGCGTGGCCACGGCGCGTCCGATGGCGACTACGGCTCGGCGACGTACGAGGACCTGGCCGGCGACGCCGCGGCCGCGTTGGCGCGGCTCCGTGCCCAGCCGGAGGTCGTGCCCTCGCGGGTCGGGCTCTGGGGCCTGAGCCAGGGCGCGATGCTCGCGCCGATGGCGGCCGCGCGCGCCGAGTCGCTCGCGTTCGTGGTCGCGGTCTCGGCTCCCGGGCTGACGACGGGCGAGTGCTCGGCCTGGCAGGACAGCATCCGCGTCCGCGACGCGGGCTTCGGCGTGGCCGAAGCCGAGAGCGCGGCGACACTCGACCGCCGCCTCCTCGGGTGGTTGCGCAGCCATCAGCACGCGGCGCCACTCGAGGAGGAGCTCAGCCTGCTGGAGCATTCGCCGTGGCGGCGGGAGAGCTCGATCCCGCGCCGGCTCCCGCGCGCCCCCGCGCTCGACGGCTGGTACTGGCGCGGCCGCACGCTCGACCCGCTGCCCGCCTGGCGCGCGCTGCGCGTGCCGGCGCTCGTGGTCTTCGGAGCGGCGGACGAACTGCTCCCGTCGGGCCCGAGTGCCGCGAACATCGAGCGCGCGCTCCGGGAGGGCGGCAACGCCGATCACACCTTGAAGACGTTCCCGGCGGCGAACCACGTGCTGAGAACGCTGCCGCTCGTGGCCGGAGGCCCCTGGGACTGGCCGCGCGCCGCTCCCGGCTACCTCGACCTGGTCACGGAGTGGATGAAGGCGCACGCGCAGGTGAGGCCCTAGGCTCCCCTAACCCCCGCGCCACCTTGCACCTGCCGGGCGGAGCCGCGTAGGCTGCCGGCCTTCGCGCCTGGCCGCGCTCGCTTGCCCCGAGCCCGCGCCCGGCCATCGCTCCATCGCCCTAAGGAGAGACTGTGATGCGCCACCGACTGCGGTTCGCCGCGCTCGCCCTGGCCGCGATGTCGTTCGCGGGGCTGGCGGCGGCCGAACCCATTGGCTCGCACTGGGAGCTGACCCCGTTCGCCGGCTACACCATGTTCGACGGCAAGCTCCGATTCCCGGGCAGCAACCTGCCGCTCACCGACAACCTGAACGCCGGTGTGCGCTTCGCCTGGCTCTCCAAGTCGTGGTACGGCATCGAAGGCGCCGCCGGGTTCACCCCCACGAGCGAGGACGTCACGGGCGGCAGGGACTTCGACTGGTCGCACGCCAGCGCCAACTTCGTGATCTCGCCGGCCGTGGGCCGCTGGGGCGGGCCGTTCGCGTTCGTGGGCGGCGGCTTCAACCAGGCCAAGCCCTCGGCGGGTACGCACGAGTCGAACGGGACGCTCGAGTTCGGCGGCGGGCTCCGGTTCTGGATGACCGACAATCTCGGCATCCGGCTCGAGGGCCGCGACGTGTCGTTCAAGTCGTACAACGGCCCCGACGAGAAGCTGCACAACATGATCCTGGGCGCGGGCCTGATCTTCGCGCTCGGCGGCACGCCGCGTGACACCGACGCCGACGGCGTCCCGGACAAGAAGGACAAGTGCCCGGGTACGCCGCACGGCGCCAAGGTGGACGCCACCGGCTGCCCGCTCGACACCGACGGCGATGGCGTCTTCGATGGCCTGGACCAGTGCGAGGGCACGCCCAAGGGCGCGACGGTGGACGCCAAGGGCTGCCCGAGAGATGCCGACGGCGACGGCGTGCTGGACGGCCTCGACCAGTGCCCGGACTCGCCCAAGGGCGCGACGGTGGACGCCAAGGGCTGCCCGAGCGATGCCGACGGCGACGGCGTGCTCGACGGCCTCGATCAGTGCCCCGGGACGCCCAAGGGCGCGGTCGTGGACGAGAAGGGCTGCCCGAAGGACGCCGACGGCGACGGCGTGCCGGACGGTATCGACCAGTGCCCGGATACGCCCAAGAGCTTGAAGGTGGACGCCAAGGGCTGCCCGATCGAGGTCACGGAGCGCGAGACGGAGCTCCTGGACACCGGCATGATCCGCCTCCAGAACGTGAACTTCGAGACCAACAAGGCGGACATCCTGCCCGACAGCTACTCCACGCTCGACGCGGTCGGCATGCTGCTCACCAAGTGGCCGCAGCTCAAGCTCGAGATCGGCGGCCACACCGACTCGCGTGGCTCGGCGGCGAAGAACCAGAAGCTCTCCGAGGCGCGCGCGGGGGCGGTGCGCTCGTACATCCTGCAGAAGTTCCCCACCCTCGACCCGAACGGGTTCACGGTGAAGGGCTACGGCAAGACGCGGCCGATCGTGCCCAACACGAACGAGCTGAACTGGGCGAAGAACCGCCGTGTCGAGTTCGTGGTGCAGAATAAAGACGTGCTCAAGAAGGAGATCGAGAAGCGCCGGCTGCTGCAGCAGAACGAGGGCACCCCGGCGCCCGCTCCGGCGCCGCCGACGCCGACTCCGGCACCGGCGGACACGACGAAGAAGTAGGGTCTCGAGAATGTCGATCGAATCCGATCAGGATCTGGCGGGCCTCAAGGCCGCGGGCGCGGTGGTACGCGACGCGCTCGCGGCCATGCGCGACGCCGTGGCACCCGGGGTGACCACGGGCGAGCTGGACGAGGTCGGCGGCCAGGTGTTCCGGGCCGCGGGCGCGCGCTCCGCGCCGCAGCTCGTCTACAAGTTCCCCGGCATCAACTGCATCAGCGTCAATGACGAGATCGTGCACGGCATCCCGTCCAGGAAGCGGAAGCTCGCCGAGGGCGATCTGCTGAAGCTCGACGTCACCGCGGAGCTGAACGGCTACATGGCCGACGCCGCGATCACCGTTCCGGTGGGCCGCGTCTCCGAGCGCGCGAAGCTGCTGTTCGCCTGCGCCGAGCGCGCGTTCAAGGTGGCGTTGCGCGAGGTGCGGCCGGGCAAGCGCGCGGTCGACATCGGGCGCGCGGTCGAGGCCGAGGTGAAGCGCGACGGCTTCGCGGTGGTGCGCATGCTCCAGGGCCACGGCATCGGCCGCACCATCCACGAGGAGCCGATGATCCCGAACTGGGCGGACCCGGACTGCCGCGGCTGGCTGAAAGAGGGATTGGTGATCACCGTGGAGCCGATCATCGCCATGGGCAGCGGCGACATGGTCGAGGACAAGGACGGCTGGACCATCCGCACCCGCGATGGCTCGCTCGCGGCGCACTTCGAGCACACGCTGGTGGTGACGAAGGGCGCGCCGCTGCTGCTCACGGCCGCGTAGCTTCCCCATGCAGCGCGCGGTCGTGCGTCGCGCGTGGCCGGCGCTCCTGCTCGTCGCCTTCGCCGCGGTCGGGTTCGCGGCCGTTTACAAGCAGGTGCGCGACGGGAACGACTTCCCGATCTACTGGCAGGCCGCGCGCGACGTGCTCGCGGGGCGCTCGCCGTATCTCGCGGGCGAGGGGCTCCACGGCTACGTCTACCTGCCGTGGTTCGCGTGGGCGCTGGTACCGCTGGCGCTCCTCCCGCTGCCAGCGGCGGCATGGTGCTGGTACGTCGTGAACCTCGGCTGCACGTGGATCGCGGGGCGGCTCCTGCTCGCATCCCTGCGCGACGCGGGCGTGTCCACGCCGCCGGCGACGATCGCGCTCGCGGCGCTCCCGCTCGCGGCGCTCTTCCACGACAACCTGGTCCTCGGCCAGGCGAACCTGCTCGAGCTGCTGCTCGTGGCGCTCGCCGTGCGCGGCGCCGTGGGTGGGTTCCCGCTTGGGCTTGCCGCCGCGCTCAAGATGCCGGCGGGCGTGCTCGTGCTGCCGTTCGTCGTGCGCGGGCGCGGCCGCGTCGTGTTCGGCGCGGTGCTCGGCATTGTGCTCGCCCTCGGCGTGCCCCTGCTCGCCCCCGGTGGCGTCACCAGGCTCGGCGAGTGGCACGCGAAAGTGATCGCGCCCGCGCAGGCGGGCACGCTCCAGGGCTCGAAGATCATCGACCAGTCGCCGCAGGCCGCGCTCCGGAGGCTCGTGGTCGCGGGCCCGGCGTTCGACGAGCACTCGGTGAATGTCGCCGCGCTCGATCCGGCGACGTTCGCGCAGGTGAGCCGCATCGTCTCGCTGGTGTTCCTCGCCGGCTACGCGGTCGTGTGGTGGTTCGCGCCCCAGCGGGGCTCGCCGCGTGCGCTGCTCCTGGACCTCGCACTCGGCTGCTGCGCGATGGTGCAGCTCACGGGCTTCACCTTGAAGGCGCAGTTCGTGGTGCTGCTGCTGCCGGCGTGGCTCGCGGCGGCGCTGGCGTGGGAGCGGCCGCAGCGCACGCCCCGCGTCGCACTGGTCGTCGCGGGTGCGCTGTTCCTGCTCTCGCAACCCGGCGTGGTCGGCCGCACGGCGTCCAACTGGATGCTGGCCTGGTCGAGCATGACGGTGGCGACGATCATCCTCGCCAAGGTGCTCGCCTGGCAGCGGCTCACGCTGCCTCCCAGCGCCGCGCCAGCCGCCGTGCCAGCAGCAGGAACAGCGCCGTGAAGCCGAGGATCGCGCCCACCTGGGGCGCGAGCGCCGAGAGCGGCTCCTGCCGCCAGAACACCTTGAGGTAGCCGTCCAGCGCCCAGGCATTGAACCCGATGAGTGAGATGCGCTGCAGCGTGTCGCTCATCAGGAAGCGCGGGAACATGCTGCCGCCGATCGCGTTCAGGCTCAAGACGATCAGGTTCGCGAGCCCCGCGAGCTGCTGGCGCGTGCGCGAGAGCGTGGCGAGCACCAGGCCGAACGCCGCCGCCGCCGCCGCGGTGACGACGGTCATGATGATGAACCCGGGCAGGTGCTCGAGCAGCGGCAGCTTGAAGACCAGCATGCCCCAAAGGAACATCACCACGATCTGCGCGCACGCGAGCGTCGTCAGGTAGAGCCACTTGCCGAGCAACAGGCCGGTCATGCCGAGGCCGCTCGTGAGCACGCGCTCGAGCGTGCCCGACTCGGTCTCCTCGATGAGCGCGCCGCCCGCGCCGGCAGCCGAGAACATGATGAACATGACCGCGATCCCGGCGGCGTAGAACGCCACCATCGGGCTCTCGCGCTTCTCGCCCAGCACCGCGCGCTGCTCGAACTTGAGCGGCAGCATGTCGTCGGGGTCGCGGGTCGCGAGCCCCATGAAGCCGCCGCCCGCCGCGGCCGCGCGCAGTGCCGCGCGCTGCAGCAGGCCCCCCACCATCCGTCCCGCGACCGGGTCGCTCGGATCGACCAAGACGAGTGCTTTGACGCCGCCGCCGGTGAAGCTGCCGATCGACGCACCCGTGCCCGCGGGCAGGATC
Source organism: Verrucomicrobiia bacterium (assembly GCA_035577885.1). GTDB lineage: Bacteria > Eisenbacteria > RBG-16-71-46 > RBG-16-71-46 > RBG-16-71-46 > JAIOPA01. The sequence continues at coordinate 6,745 of DATLUU010000753.1, read as the reverse complement.
AGCGCCACGGGCACGTCGCCGCTCTTCACCATCTGCTCGGCGGTTGCACGCGTGAGCGGGTCCGTGGACGGCTTGCCGTCGGCGCGTGCCGGAGGCGCCGTGACCACGCGCAGCCCCGAGTCGGCGGAGAGTGCGGCCACGAGCGCGCGGCTCCTCTCGGTCTGGTCCTCGTCCACCACCGCCACCGCGACGCGGCTCATGCTGTTCATGCGATTGCCGCCGCCGCCGAAGATGACGGCGAAGATGGAGAAGAACGCGATGGGGACGACGAACGCCAGGATCTGCGCGGCGCGGTCGCGCCGGAGCTGCGTCCACGAGTTCCGCACGATCAGGGCGATCATTCGCGCAGCTCCTTCCCCGTGAGCGCCAGGAACACGGCCTGGAGGCTCGCCGTGCGCACCTCGAGGTCACGCACCGCCAGGCCCTCGGCCTGCACGCGCGCCAGGAGCCCCGGCAGCTCGCGTCCCACGTCGTTGATGGTCGCGGTGAGCGTGCCGGCGTCCTCCCCCCTGGCGAACCCCGCCGGCACGCGTTCGGGCGTGTGATCCAAGGTCAGGCGCACGCGGCGGCCGGTGAGCTTCGCCTGCTCCACCAGCTCGACGAGCGTGCCGGCGGCGACCGCGCGGCCGTGGTCCACGACCACGATGCGCTCGCAGCGGGCTTCCGCCTCCTCGAGATAGTGCGTCGTCAGGAGCAGCGAGGTGCCGCGTGCGCGCAAGGCTCCCAGCATGTCGTAGATCGACTCGCGGCTCTGCGGGTCCACGCCCACCGTGGGCTCGTCCAGCAACACGAGCTTCGGCTCGTGGAGCACGCCGCAGGCCAGGTTCAGCCGCCGCTTCATGCCGCCCGAGAACGTGCGCACCGGCGACATCGCGCGCTCGGCGAGGCCGCTCCACTCCAGCGCCCACGCCACGCGCTCGCGCAGCCGCTTGCCGTCGAGACCGTTCAGCTGCCCGAACGTCTCCAGGTTCTCGCGCGCGGTGAGCAGCGGATAGAGCGCGTTCTCCTGGGGCACCACGCCCAGATCGGGCCGCGGCTTCTCGGGCTCGAGCGTGCGGCCGTAGAGCGCGACCGTGCCGCCATCCAGTCGCACGCGTCCGGCGATGGCGCGGATCAGCGTCGTCTTGCCAGCGCCGTTCGGGCCCAGCAATCCGAGCAGCTCGCCCTCGCCGAGCGACAACGACAGTCCAGCCAGCGCGCGCGTGGCGCCGAACGACTTGCGCGCGTCCCTGATCTCCAGCACCGCCATGTCCGCCTCCCGAGCGCCAGCCTGCCCGGGGGTGGCCCCCCCGGCACGAGCGCACATTGCAATGACAACGACTTACGGGGAACGGGGACCGGCCGGCCCGCATTTTTCCCGCGATGAACGGTCGAGAGCGGCCGATGACCGCAGGAGAATCGCTTGTCGGGGCACCGGCCCCAACCCTAACTTCGCGGGCGCCCAGATACGACACCCGCGTGAGACATCAAGACGATCGTTCCACACGGAGGTGGACTCATGCGCTTGAAGCACGCACTCGCCGCCCTGCTCACGGCCGCGGCGCTATTCCTGCCGGTGCGAGCCGCACATGCCGAGGCACATGCCTGGGCGGTCTCGGGCCTCGCCGGCTACGGGCAGTTCTCGGACAAGCTCAAGTTCCCGGCCGACTCGCTCGCCGACACCGACATCTATGGTGGCCGCATCGCGCGCGGCATCGGCGAGTACTGGATCCTCGAGTTGGGCGGCGCGTTCGGCCAGTCGAAAGAGCTGCGTCGCGACGGGACCGACGGCGACTTCGTCTCGCTCATGAATCTCTCGGGGTCGCTCATCGCGCAGCTGCCGCCGTGGGGCAAGATCGGTCGCTTCTACGCGGCCGCGGGTGGCGGCTACACGCGCTACACCTCCAAGCCCACGCCCGAGCTCCACTACGGCACGTTCGAGGCCGCGGTCGGCTGGCACGTCCCGGTGACGCCCGAGCTGTCGGTGCGGCTCGAGGCGCGCAACGTGCTGAGCATCCCGCACGACAACTGGTCCACGGCGAACAAGTCCGATCAGCAGTACTGGGGCGGCCTCACGTACGGCTGGGGCGGCAAGCCCAAGGACACCGACCTCGACGGCGTTCCGGACAAGAAGGACAAGTGCGCGAACACGCCCAAGGGCGCCATGGTGGACGCGACCGGCTGCCCGATCGACACCGACGGTGACGGCGTGTTCGACGGCCTCGACCAGTGCCCCGGCACGCCCAAGGGCGCGACCGTGGACGCGCACGGCTGCCCGACGGATACGGACGGCGACGGCGTGTTCGACGGCCTCGACCAGTGCGCCGACTCGCCGAAGGGCGCGACGGTGGATGCCAAGGGCTGCCCGAGCGACACCGATGGTGACGGCGTGCTCGAGGGCCTCGACCAGTGCCCGAACACGCCGAAGGGCGCCACGGTGGACGCCAAGGGTTGCCCGAGCGACTCCGATGGCGACGGCGTACCGGACGGTATCGATCAGTGCCCGAACACGCCCGCCGGATTGAAGGTGGACGCGCTGGGCTGCCCGATCGAGGTGACCGAGAAGGAGACGGAGATGCTCGACACGGGCATGATCCGGCTCCAGAACGTGAACTTCGAGACCGGCAAGGCGACGCTGCTGCCCGACAGCTACGCGGCGCTCGACGAAGTCGGCGGCATCCTCCTCAAGTGGCCGCAGCTCTCGATCGAGATCGGCGGGCACACGGACTCGCGCGGCCGCGTGGAGAAGAACCAGATGCTCTCCGAGAACCGTGCGAAGTCGGTGAAGGACTACCTCGTCGACAAGTTCCCGGGCCTGGCCACGGCGCAGCTCTCGACCAAGGGCTACGGCTCCAACCGGCCGCTGGTGCCGAACACGTCGGCGCTCAACATGTCGAAGAACCGCCGCGTGGAGTTCAAGGTCATGAACCGCGAAGCGCTCAAGAAGGAGATCGAGCGCCGGAAGATGCTGAAGAAGTAGCGGGCCGCACCCGCTGGAACCGCAGGGCCCCGGGGCGAACGCCCCGGGGCTCGCGGCTTTTCAGGGGCGGGCGCGGGTGGCAAGATGTTGGTTCGCGCCCAATGCACCCACCCTCAGGCTCCCCGCGAGGCACGCCATGACCATCGCCACCCCGCACTTCGCCGGCACCGATCTCGACGAACTGGTCGCCACCCGGCGCGACCTGCACGCGCACCCGGAGCTGGGCTTCGAGGAGGTGCGCACCTCGGGGATCGTGGCCGAGCGGCTGAAGCAGCTGGGGCTCGAGGTCAGGACCGGCGTCGGCAAGACCGGCGTGCTGGCGCGCATCACCGGCGGCAAGCCGGGGAAGACCGTGCTGCTCAGGGCCGACATGGACGCGCTCCCGATCCTCGAGGAGAACGACGTCCCCTATCGCTCGCAGAACGCGGGGCGCATGCACGCCTGCGGTCACGACTGCCACACCAGCATCCTGCTCGGGGTGGCGAAGCGCCTGGTCTCCGAGGCGAAGGACCTGAAGGGCAGCGTCGTGCTCTGCTTCCAGCCCGCCGAGGAGCTGGGCGGCGCCAAGGGCGGCGCCGAGGCGATGATCAAGGACGGCGCGCTCGAGTGGGCGAAGGCCGACGCCGCGTTCGGCCTGCACGTCTGGCAGGACCTGCCGCTCGGCCTGGTCGGCGTCACCTCCGGCCCGTGGATGGCGGCGGTGGACGAGTTCACGGTGACGTTCCGCGGCAAGGGCGCGCACGCGGCGCAGCCGCAGGCGAGCCGCGACCCGGTCGTGGCGCTGGCGCACGCCATCACCGCGCTGCAGACGCTCGCGAGCCGCAACGCCGATCCGCTGAAGGAGCTGGTGGTGAGCGTGACGCAGGTCAAGGCGGGCTCGGCGTTCAACATCATCCCCGCCACCGCGTGGATGAACGGCACCGTGCGCGTGTTCGATCGCGCGCTGTGGGCGGCGGTGCCGCAGCAGTTCGAGCGCGTGGTGCGCGGCGTGGCCGCGGCGCTCGACTGCGAGGCCGACATCCTCTACGAGCGCGGCAACCATCCCACCGTGAACGATCCGGCGATGTGCCCGATCGCACGCGCCGCGGCAGCGAGCGTGGTGGGCGAGGCGAACGTGCGCAGCGACGTGCGCACCATGGGCGGCGAGGATTTCTCCGCGTTCCTGGAGCGGCTGCCGGGCGTGTTCATCGCCATCGGCTCTCGGAACGAGTCGCGCGGGCTCACGTTCGACCACCACCACCCGCGCTTCGACGTCGACGAGCAGAGCCTGAGGATCGGCGCCGAGGTGCTGCTGGAGACCACCCGACGGTATCTCGCCTCGTGAGCGCGGCGCGCGAGGGATCGCGAACGCTGGGGTGGCTGATCGGGGGTGTGGCGTTGCTCGCGGCGCTGGCCGCGGGGCGCGCGGCCGCGGACTGGCTGGCGCCGGACGCGTCGTTGCGCGAGGCGCAGATGACGCTGCGCTACGCGATCCGGGACACCGTGGGGCATGGCGGCGACCCGGCGCTCCTCGACTCGTTGGCGGTCGCCCTGCTGCACGTCGGCCGTGTGGTCGAGGCGCGGAAGCTGTTCGAGCGCGTGATCGCCGCCAAGCCGGGTGACCCCGCGTCGTCGGCGGGGCTCGGCAAGCTGGCGCTCTGGGCCGACCAGAACGCGAAGGCCGAGAGCCTGCTCGTTGCCGCCGGCGACGTGGAGCAGGCGCGCGCCGAGCTCTACGCGGCGCGGCTCCGGCTCGGGAAGTGGACCGACGCGGCGGCGATGTGCGAGGACATGCAGGACGACGGCCGCAAGCCCCTGCTCGAGTACCTCGCCAACAACCCGCCGATGGAGTCGAAGGGTGAGCGTGCGCGCATTCCGTTCGACAAGATCTGGCCCGCGCCGCTCGTCAAGGTGAAGCTGAACGGCGCCACGGTGCTGATGATGGTGGACACGAGCACGCCGGGGCTCCTGATCGACAAGATGGCCTCGACCCAGAACAAGGTGAAGCTGCTCGAGGGCCAGCGGCTCACCAACTGGACCGGGACGCGGGTCGCGGTTCGGAACGCGCTGGTGCAGAAGCTGGAGATCGCGGGTGTCGTGTTCACGAACGTGCCCGCTTCGGTGCTGTCGCTCGCCAAGCTCTCGCTCGAGGTGAACCTGCAGTCCTCGCCGATCGCGGGCGTGATCGGCATGGAGGTGCTGCGGCGCTACGACGTGACGTTCGACTACCGGAAGCGCGTGCTCGAGCTGAACCCGCTGGGCAGCGCGGCGAAGCTCCAGGCGACGCGCGTGCCGTTCGAGCTCTGGGGCGAGGACGAGCTGACCGTGTGGGGCTCGATCAACGGCGGCCGGCGCCTGGCGATGACGCTCGCCACCGGCATGCCGGGCGCCGGCTTCGGCGCGCCCGACGTGGTGTTCGAGGAGCACGGGCTCAAGTCGGGCGGCGTGTCGAAGATGGTGAAGGGCGCCGGGAGCTGGCTCCAGGGCCGGCCGTGGGCGCAGGTCAACGTGCCCTCGCTCACCATCGCCAACCTCGCCTACGACAAGGTGTCGGGCTGGGCCGGGGCGATGGAGCCGGTGGAGATGTGGCGCCACGGCGTGCGCCGCGACGGGCTCCTGGGCCCCGGCATCCTTCTCAAACGCCGCGTCACCATCGACTGGACGCGCCGCGATCTCGTGTTCGAGGCCGAGGACTAGCTTCCCGTCGCGCTCGCGCTACTTCGCGGGCTCGCCCTTCTCCTCCTCGGCCTCGCCGGGCCTCGGCTCGTGCCCGCGCTCGGCGGCGTGCACGCTCTTCACCAGCTGGCCGTCGACCTTCACGTTCGCGCCGTGCTGGTAGACGAGCTGGCCGCCCAAGTGGGCCGCATAGCCGACGGCGCCGGCGGCCAGGAGCTGGAGGATGAGGCCGAGCCCGCCCACGGCGGCCGCCGCGCCGCCCTTGAGCCGCGAGGCCGCGAACAGCGCCACGAGTGCCAGGCCGGCGAGGTACATCGTGCGCTCGCCCATCATCTCGTGCGTGTCGATGTCCTTCTCGGGCACGCCCTGCTGGTGCTCGGGCACGCGGTGGGCGGGTATGCCGGAGCGCACGGCGGCGAACGCGCCCAGGAACCCGAACACCAGCATCACCACCGAGGTCTTCTGGATCCAGTCCCGGTCCATGAGGCGACCGACGAGGGCCAAGAAGGCGCTGAAGATGAGCAGCACGATCGGCGTGTGCACGATCTGCGGATGGAACTGGCCCAGGAACGACAGGTTCATGGCGGCCTCCGGTCGATGGTCGGGATACTCGCGGCCGAGGATAGGCGAACGCGCGCGGGCCCGTCAGCTTCGTTCCGCTGCTACATTGGCACCATGTCCCCCCGGCCGCCGGCGCTCGTGCTCATCTCCCGCGCGCTCATCGTGCTCGCCATCGAGTCGGCGCTGCTGGCGTGGGGACTGGGTGGCTTCCACGCGCTCGTCTCCTCGCCGCGCGCGTGGGCGCTCATCGCCATCTGGGGCGTGGCAGGCGTGACGCTCGTCCTCATGCGACCTGCGCGCGGACAGGACGTGGCGCGCGCGGAGAAGGACCCGATGGCGATGGTGGCGCTGGCCGTGATCCCGCTCGCGATCCCCGGCGTCGCCGCGTGGGGCGGAAGGCTTGGCGTCTGGCCGCTGCCCGCGCTCCTGGGCTGGCTGGGCGTCGCGCTCTCCGCGCTCGGGCTCGCGCTCCGTGTCGCCGCCATGCGCCAGCTCGGCGTGCGTTTCTCGCCGCTGCTGGCCCTCCAGCGCGAGCACGCGCTCGAGACCACGGGCTGGTACGCGCGCGTG
>DATLUU010000752.1:0-12819 GCA_035577885.1 Verrucomicrobiia bacterium | reverse complement strand
GAGAGCGAAACGCGTTCCGCGCACGACGGATTCAGCCGCGCGGAAGCAGCCTCCTGAGCCGCGCGGCGAGCGGCTCCGGCAGCGGCTCGGCGAGCATCGCCTCGGTCCGCGCGCGGTCCGCGCCCGTGCGCTCGAGGTGGGCGACCAGCGACTCCGCCCGTGCCGCACGCCGTTCACGCAACGAGGGCTCGTCGTACTCGCCCATCAACCAGTAGGCGCACGCCCAGCCCTCGGGGCTCGCGATCGGCAGGCCGCGCCAGTGACGGCTCACGGCGAGCCTCACGTGCACGATCCCCGCGGGCACGAAGAACGCGAAGCGCGGGATGACCTCGGTGCGCGCCTCGGCGAAGGCGAGCTTCCAGTCGGCGTGGCAGCCGCCGTGGCCGTGGAACTCGTAGCGCTCGCCGGCGAACACCGCGCGCACCTGGTCGGGCCCGGCCTCCACCTGGATGTCCCAGTCGTTCACCTGATCGACGAGGCCCAACGAGGCGAGGAGCCCGCTCGCGCCCACGCCCCACTCGATGCCGGCGGCATCGAGCCGGTCGGTGAGGCGACGCAGCGGCTCGATGGGCGGGAGCTCCAGGCCGGGCGCGCCGGCCTCGGCGAGCGTGGCCGCGGCGCCCTCGGCCAGCGCCTCGAGCAGCGGGGTCGCGGCCTCGACGAAGGCGGTCGCGGGCTCGATGTGCAGGTGCCGTGCGCAGCGCGTCACGATCGCCGCCGGCACGCCCGCCGCCTCCTTCCGCCCGTGCGTGCGCGCGAGGCCATCGTATTCGCCGTAGCGGCGGGCGAGGTGGGCGCGCAGTGCCGCTTCCCGACCGGGCGCTGCGAGCGCGGGCACCACGATCTCGTGCAGCGCGTCGATCAGCTCGGCCTGGGCGTCGCTGCGGTCGTCCTCGGCGACGACGCCGCGGATCACCGCGTGCAGCGCCACCGCCTGCCATTCGAGCTCCGCGGCCGCCTCGGAGACGCTCCCGAGCACGCCCGCCTCCGCCAGCTCGTGCAGCAGCCGCGGCGAGACGCCGGTGAAGAACGCCGCCAGCGCGTGCGCGCTCATCGGGCGATCGATCGCGCGATCACTTCGGCGGGTTCGAGCTCCAGTCGTAGAAGCCCCTGCCCGTCTTCCGGCCGTGCATGCCGGCGAGCACCATGCGCTTCAAGAGCGGCGGCGCCGCGAAGCGGGGCTCCTTGAACTCGTCGAACATGATCTCGCTGATGTAGTACGTGGTGTCGAGCCCGACGTAGTCGGTGAGGAACAGCGGCCCCATCGGGTAGCCGCAGCCCAGCTTCATGGCGTTGTCGATGTCGTCGCGGCTCGCGAGGCCCTGCTCGAACACGCGCATCGCGTCCAGCATGTAGGGCACGAGCAGACGGTTGACGACGAAGCCGGTCGAGTCGCCGCAGTTGACGACGGTCTTGCCGATCGCCATGCACCACGCGTTCGCCTCGGCGACCGCCGCCGGATCGGTGCGCACGGTGCGCACCACCTCGACCAGCTTCATGAGCGGCACCGGGTTGAAGAAGTGGAGCCCGAGGAAGCGCTCCGGGCGCTTGCAGAAGTTGCTCATCTCGGTGATCGAGAGGCTCGAGGTGTTCGAGGCGAAGATCGCGCCCGGCTGGGCGATCCCCTCCATCGCCCCGAACAGCTCCTTCTTGAGCGGAAGGTTCTCGGGCGCGGCCTCCACGATCAGGTCGCAGTCGGCGAGGTCCTCGAGCTTCACGGTGCCGGTGAGGTTCTTCTTCACCTTGTCCAGCTCGTAGGGCGCCACCTTGCCCTTGTCCACGCCCGCCTGCAGGAACTTGTGGATCGCGCCCAAGCCCTTCTCGAGCGCGTTCGGGGACACCTCGCGGACGATGGTGGGGAAGCCCGCCTGGGCGCTGACCTGTGCGATGCCGCTGCCCATCAAGCCGCAGCCGAGCACGCCGACTTTCTGGATCGCCATGGAAGAGGATGCCTCCGGAGAGACCAAGGGACGCACGCGAAGCGTGGGGAAAAGCGCGACGCAGGATAGGCGCGCTCCCGGAGGCAGACAAGCGCCGCGGTGCCGGCGCGCGCTCGACTCGCCGCCCGGGCCCGAGCTCGTGGCGCTGGCGCGCGAGCTGGGGTTGGACGGCTCCCGCGAGAGTTCATAGAGTCGCCGGTCATGCTCAGGTTCACGCTGCTCATCGTCATCGTGCTCGCGGCCTCGCGCGTGGCGGCCGCGGACACGAGCGCACCGCCGGCCACGGTCCGCTACCAGCTCGGACTCCTGACCCGCGGCCCCGCGTGGACGCCCGAGAAGAACGCGCACACCGACAGCATCCAGGCCGGCCACATGGCGAACATCCTGCGCATGGCGCAGGCGGGTGCTCTGGTGGCCGCGGGACCGTTCGAGAACGGCGGCGACCTGCGCGGCGTGTTCGTGTGGACGCCGGAGGCCACCGCGCTCGACAGCATGCTCGCCGGCGATCCGGCGATCGTGAGCGGCCGGCTCGAGTGCCGGCTCTCGATCTGGGTCGCACCCCCCGGGATCGGGGACGACTACCGGCGGCGCGCGGCCCAGGGCTTGCGCGACTCCATGGTCACGTTCGGGTGGGTGATGCTCCGCCGCGGCCCCAAGTACGACTCGCGTCCGACTCCAGCGGTGGAGGAGTTGATCCGCAAGCACTTCGAGTACACGGAGAAGCTGCGCGCGAGCGGCCAGCTCGTCTACGCGGGCGCGATCGATGGCACGGGCGAGCTGCGCGGCGTGCTGCTGATGCAGGGCGACAGTACCGCCACGGCGCGCGCCATGAAGGACGATCCGGCGGTCAAGGCCGGCCGGTTCACGCCCCAGGTCCTGCGCTGGTGGACCGCGCTCGGGAACGTCCCGGGGCACTGAGGAGAGAAGAGGAGCCATGGCGACGACTGGGCTGATCGAATCGCTGGCGCTCGAAGCGACGAGCAAGATCGTGCTGCTCGTGCTCGACGGACTGGGCGACCTGCCGGACCCGGCGAGAAAGGGCCAGACGCCGCTCGAGGCGGCGCGCACGCCGAACCTGGACGCGCTCGCGCGCGCGAGCGCGCTCGGCCGGCTGACGCCGGTCGCGCCCGGTATCACGCCCGGGAGCGGCCCCGGGCACTTGGGGCTCTTCGGCTACGACCCACTCACGCACTTGGTCGGCCGCGGCGTGCTGGAAGCGCTCGGCGCCGGCATCGATCTAAAGCACGGGGACGTCGCGGCGCGCGCCAATTTCTGCACCGTCGATGCTGCCGGCGTCGTCACCGATCGGCGCGCCGGTCGCATCGCGACCGACGTGTGCGCGCGGCTCGTGGACAAGCTGCGTGCGAGTGCCGCCCGCATCGACGACATCGAGATCGTGCTCCAGGCGGGGAAGGGGCATCGCTTCGTCGCCGTGCTGCGCGGGCCCGGCCTCGGCGGCGCGGTGAGCGACGCCGACCCGCACAAGGAAGGGAAGCCCATCCCCAAGTCGCACGCGCTGGAACCCGGGGCGACGAACGAGAAGACGGCGCGCGTGGTGAACACGTTCGTCGCCCGGGCGAGCGAGGTGCTGAAGGGCGACCACCCCGCCAACGCCATCCTCGCGCGCGGGCTCTCCGAGCGCCCGAAGTTCGCGGGCTACGGCGAGCGCTTCAAGCTGAGGGCGGCCGCGATCGCCGCCTACCCGATGTATCGCGGGGTCGCGAGCCTCGCCGGCATGGACCTCTACGTGCCGCCCGGTGAGGGCGCCGCCGAGGCGTTCGCCACCGCGGCCCAGCAGTGGGCCGGCCACGACTACCTCTTCATCCACGTCAAGGGCACCGACATGGCGGGCGAGGACGGCGATTTCGACGCCAAGGTGCGCGTCATCGAGGCCGTGGACCAGGCCCTGCCGCAGCTCCGCGCGCTCGCGCCCGACGTGCTCTGCGTCACCGGCGACCACTCGACGCCGGTGCCGATGCGCGGCCACTCGTGGCACCCGGTGCCGGTGCTGCTCCATTCCAATGTGTGCTTCCCCGACAACCATGCCCGTTTCCACGAGACCACGTGCCGGACGGGCTCGCTCGGCGAGCTTGCGAGCAAGGACCTCATCGCGGTATTGCTTGCCAACGCCGGGCGTCTCGACAAGTACGGAGCCTGAATGCTCGCCAGACGCCTCACCCAGATCCGAGCGGCCCTCTTCTGCGCCGCCCTGCTCGCGCTTGCCGGATCCGCCGTACGCGCCCAGACGCTGCCGCCGCCGCTCTCGAACCCCAAGTTCGGCTTCCCCGTTCCGGGCGACTACGTGACCCCGGCCACCGCGGCGAGCGCCGGCCTCGCGCTCTCCGACCGCTGGCTCGGGAAGTCCGTGTACGAGAACCCGGCCGCGAGCGTGCCCAAGGGCGTCGAGGTCTCGCCCGTCTACCAGCGCACGAGCCGGCAGGACATCTCGTCCACGAATCGCGACTTCGACCAGACGTTCGGCTACATCGACATCGTCGGCGCCTCGTTGTCGATGCCCACGGGCAAGTGGGGGCTCGTGCTCTACGGCTGGCAGCCCGTGCTCCGGCTCGAGGAGCAGACCTACACCACGGGCCCGCAGATCTCGCCCGCCGAGGTTCGCCAGCTCGACAGCCAGCGTGAGATCCGCGGCGGCGCGGCCATCTCGCGCAGCTTCGGCGCCTACCGCGCCGGTGTCTCCGGCGAGTGGGTGCACCGCGACGACAACTACGAGACCCACCTCCAGTCGGGTGATCCGCTCGCCGGCGACCAGGTCACCACGATGAGCGGCGACGGCTATGGCGCGAGCGGGGGCGTGACCTACGCGAAGGACCCGGACAAGCTGCACGGCATCTGGGTGGGCGCGGCCGCGCACTACGGCGCCGAGATCCCGCTCACGGGCACGGTCGATCAGCACCTGGCCGCCTTCGACACCACGTGGTCGTTCGACGCCACCCGGGGCAGCGAATGGTCCGGCGGGCTCTCGGCGCGGATGACCGTGGCGCCCTCCACGCGCGTGCTCCTCGGCCTCTCCGGGCGTTCGGGCCAGACGTGGGACGGTTTCGGCATCGAGACGACGTCGGGCACCGGGTGGAGCGCGGGGCTCGACTGGAAGGACGAGGAGCTCCCCTGGGGCGCGCGCTTCGGCGTGGGGCAGGAGTGGAACTCCGGCGCGCTCGAGGAGCGGGCGGGGCTGTTCTCGTTCGGGTTCACGTTCGTGTCGGGGGAACTGGTGATGGACTTCGGGCTCTTCCACCGGAACCTCGAGCGCGAGGGCTTCGCGCACTCCGCCGACGACCGCGCGGTGCTGACGGTGCAGGTGGGCTTCTAGGCACGCCCGTCGCGTTTCGCAACGAAGGCCGCGGACGCCCGTCGCGCCCGGGGCCCTGTGCTATGATGGCCCGCGCTTTCGCAGCGCCGTGGAGCGCTCCCCGTCCGGGCGCGACCCCGCGCGTAGGGACCGCGTGCGAGAGTGGCGAAACTGGCAGACGCGCCGGATTTAGGTTCCGGTGGGGCAACTCGTGGGGGTTCGAATCCCCCCTCTCGCACCAGGCTCCGACTGACCCGCCCGGGTGCATCCCTTCGCGCCTGGGCGCATCTTCTATTCCCTTGCATGCCGCCATCGGTCGATCCCAGAGGACTCTTGCCACGATGATGCACACGGTTCGCGAATCCGGGCAGTGGCAGCACACGCTCACGGTCGAGGTGCCCGCCGACGAGGTCGAGGGCCGGCTGCTCGCCGTGGCCCGCCGCTTCCAGCAGGCGGTCTCGATGCCGGGATTCCGCAAGGGGAAGGTGCCGCTCGACCGCGTGCGCCAGGACTACGCCGCCGAGATCGAGCGCGACTTCCTCGAGCGCTTCATCCCCGAGATCGCGCACCAGGCCATCCACGACGCCTCGCTCCATGCGGTGGTGCCGCCCAGTGTCCAGAACCTGCGCTTCACGCCCGGCCAGCCGCTGTCGTTCGAGGCGGTGGTGGACGTGGCGCCGCAGGTCCAGGTGAAGGACTGGAAGGGCTTTCCGCTCACGCGCCGCGTGCGCGCGGTCACCGAGGCGGCCGTGGACGCGATGCTCGACCAGCTGCGCCAGGAGTCGGCCGTGTTCGCCGACGTGCGCCGGCCGGCGGGCCCGGGCGACATCGTGCTTCTCGATACGCAACGCCTGGACGCGAACGGGAGGAGGCTCTCCGGCACGCGCGCCAAGGGCACGCGCATCCAGCTCGGCGCCCCCGAGCTGCTGCCCGACCTCGAGACGGGGCTCTCCGGGGCGGAGGCGGGCCAGGAGCGCACGATCGCCGTCACCTACCCGGCGGACTACCGCCAGCAGGAGCTGGCCGGCCAGCAGGTTCGTTACGTCGTCCACGTGCGCGCGGTCCAGGAGAAGAAGCTGCGCGAGCTGGATGATGCCTTTGCCAAGGACGTGTTCGGGCTGGAAACGCTCGGCGAGCTCCGCAAGCGCGTGCGGGGGAACCTCGAGGGCGAGGACGCCCAGCGCTCCCGGCGCGATCTCGAGGCCCAGGCGATCGACGAGTTGATCCGCCGGCATCCGCTGGACTTGTCGCCCAGGCTCGTGAGCTACATGCTGGAGCAGGTGGTCCACGAGCAGGTCGGCGATCGCAAGGTCTCCGAGGACCTCCACAAGCAACTGGAGGAGCATTACCGTCCGGGCGTGGAGCGCTCGCTCCGGCGCGAGATCCTCCTCGGCGCGCTGGCGAAGCAGGAGTCGATCACGGTGACGAGCGAGGAGGTGGCCGAGCAGATCCAGCGGCTCGCCGAGTCGGATCCCAAGAATGCGGCGCGCGTCCGGCAGCACTACGCGTCCGAGGAGCGCCGGCGGTCGCTGGCGGAGTCGATCATGGAGCGGAAGGCCCTGGACCTGTTGATCGGTGGTTCTCAGGTCAGGGAGGAGCCGGTGGCGGAGCCCGCAGGCGCGGCCTGAGCGGCGACGGACCGGACAAACGATTCCAGGCAGAAGAACAAGGACCTGTGTGCCGATGACCCGAGCGACTGAACCAGAAAGGACTCCGATGGCCTCCGTTCCGTTCGTGGTGGAGCAGACCGGTCGTGGGGAACGCGCATATGACATCTATTCGCGTTTGCTCAAAGACCGCATCATCTTCATCGGGACGCCGATCGACGACTACATCGCGAACCTGGTCATCGCCCAGATGATCTTCCTCGAGGGCGAGGACCCGGACCGCGACATCAACCTGTACATCCAGAGCCCGGGCGGCGTGGTTTCGGCCGGGCTGGCCATCTACGACACGATGCAGTTCGTGAAGTGCCCGGTCTCGACGTTGTGCATGGGACTCGCGGCGAGCATGGGCGCGGTGCTGCTGACCGCCGGCGCCACCGGCAAGCGTTACTGCCTGCCGAACGCCAAGGTCATGATCCACCAGGTCCTGGGCGGCGCTTCCGGCCAGGCCACGGACGTGGAGATCGCGACCAAGGAGATGCTCAAGACCCGCGACCAGCTGAACCAGATCCTCGCCAAGCACACCGGCAAGTCGATCGACCAGATCGCCAAGGACACGGATCGCAATCACTGGATGACGTCCGAGGAGGCCAGGGCGTACGGTCTGGTGGACGAGATCATCGAGAAGCGCCGCTGAAATGACGAGGCCCCGGGAGACCGGGGCCCGCGAGCTCTGTCCCGGAGTCGAGGAAACCCAACACCCATGAAGAAGCGCATCGCGACGCCGCACCCGATCCGCTGTTCGTTCTGCGGGCGAGGCCAGGACGAGGTGGCCCGGCTCGTCTCCGGACCGTCGGTGTACATCTGCAGCGAGTGCGTGAAGCTCTGTAACGACATCCTCGAGGGGGAGAGCGAGCGCGAGGCGCCCTCGGCGAACGGCCAGCTGCCGAAGCCGTCCGAGATCAAGCGCATCCTCGACGACTACGTCGTCGGCCAGCAGCGCGCGAAGAAGACGCTCGCGGTCGCCGTCTACAACCATTACAAGCGCATCTATTCCCCGCCCACGGCGGGTGAGATCGAGCTCGAGAAGTCGAACATCCTGCTCATCGGTCCCACCGGCACCGGCAAGACGCTGCTCGCGCGCACGCTCGCCAAGTTCCTGAAAGTTCCGTTCGCGATCGTGGACGCCACCAGCCTCACCGAGGCCGGCTACGTCGGCGAGGACGTGGAGAACATCCTCGTGCGGCTGCTGCAGTCGGCGGACTTCAACCTCGTGAACGCCGAGCACGGCATCGTCTACATCGACGAGATCGACAAGATCTCGAGGAAGAGCGAGAACCCGAGCATCACCCGCGACGTCTCCGGCGAGGGCGTGCAGCAGGCGCTCTTGAAGATCCTCGAGGGCACGGTGGCGAACGTGCCGCCGCAGGGCGGCCGCAAGCACCCGCAGCAGAAGTACATCGAGGTCAATACGAAGGACATCCTGTTCATCTGCGGCGGCGCGTTCGAGGGCCTGGACAAGGTCATCGAGAAGCGCGTCGGGCAGAAGGTGCTGGGTTTCGGCGCCGACGTGAAGACGCGCAAGGAGCGGAACGCCGGCGAGCTGATGGCGCTGGTCGAGCCCGACGATCTGCTGCGCTACGGCCTGATCCCCGAGCTCGTCGGCCGCCTGCCCGTGGTGGGCACGCTCGACTCGCTCGACGAGGCCTCGCTCATCCGCATCCTCACCGAGCCCAAGAACGCGATCACCAAGCAGTACGGCCGGTTCATGGAGATGGAGGGCGTGAAGCTCGACTTCACCGAGGACGCGCTGCGTGCCATCGCGCAGCTCGCGATCCAGCGCGGCACCGGTGCGCGCGGCTTGCGCGCGGTGATCGAAGAGGCCATGCTGGAGGTGATGTACGACATCCCTTCGCGGTCCGACGTGATCGGCTGCACGATCTCGAAGGAGTGCATCGAGAAAGGCGCGGCGCCGCTCCTGACGTTCCGCGGCGAGCGCGAGAAGCGGCGCAAGGAAGCCTGATCCGGCTCGGTTCACGCCTGCGGGCATGATCCGCAACGGGCGGCGCGACCCCGCGCCGCCCGTTGTGCATCCAGCCCCAGGAGTCGAGTCCGTGGCAGCGAAGTCGCGATCGAGGAAGTCCCCGCCCGTCCCCGCGCCCGCGCGCACCGCGCCGCGCCGGCGGCCGGCGAAGCGCGCGCCCGAGGGGCCGCAGCCCGCGCGTCGCGGCGGCCTCGCGCCCGGCTCCGGCGCCCGGCTCGCCAGCGCGACGCACGAGTTCCGCCGCGGCGACGAGGTGGTGCGCATCCCCGACCGGCTGCCGCTCCTGCCGCTCCGGGACGTGGTGGTGTTCCCGACGATGTCGATCTCGCTCCTGGTCGGCCGGCCGCCGAGCGTCAACGCCATCGAGAAGGCCATGGCGCGCGAGCGGCTGCTGTTCGTGACCGCGCAGAAGCGCAGCGAGGTCGCCGACCCGCAGCACGATGAGCTGCATCGCATGGGCACGGTGGTGCGCGTGCTGCAGCTGTTCCGGCTCCCGGACGGCACGCTGCGCGTGCTGGTCGAGGGACTCGTGCGCGCCGAGGCGCGGCGCTTCCAGTGGTCGAACGACTTCTACACCGTGCAGGTGGAGTTGAAGCCCGATCCCGAGCCCGCGGGCGCCGAACACGAGGCGTTGACGCGGCACGCGCTGCAGCTCTTCCAGGACTACGTGCACCTGAACCGCCGCATCCCGGACGAGGTCGTGGCCTCGACGCAGGCGGTCGTCGACCCGGTGCAGATGTCGTTCACGATGAGTGCGCACCTGCTGGTGAAGGTGCCGGTCAAGCAGGCGCTGCTCGAGGCCCCGGACGCCGCGGCGCGGCTCCGCCAGCTCGCGGAGACGCTCTCCGGCGAGCTCGAGATCGTGCGCCTCGAGCGCAAGATCGAGGGCCAGGTGCGCTCGCAGGTGCACAAGAACCAGAAGGAGTTCTATCTCAACGAGCAGCTGAAGGCGATCCGCAAGGAGCTGGGCCACCAGAACGAGTTCGCGAGCGAGCTCGAGGACCTCCAGGACGCGATCCGCAAAGCAAAAATGCCGCGCGACGTGCGCGCCAAGGCGATGAAGGAGCTGGAGCGCCTCACGCGCATGAGCTTCATGTCGCCCGAGGCCACCGTGGTGCGCAGCTACATCGACTGGCTCGCGGCGCTGCCGTGGCGCACGGTGACGCGCGACAACCTCGACATCAAGAACGTGCAGCAGGTGCTGGACGAGGACCACTTCGGGCTCAAGAAGGTGAAGGAGCGGCTCGTCGAGTACCTGTCGGTGCTGAAGCTCACGGGCAAGAACAAGGCGCCCATCCTCTGCTTCGTGGGCCCGCCCGGCGTGGGGAAGACCTCGCTCGGCAAGTCGATCGCGCGCGCGATCGGCCGGCGCTTCGTGCGCGTCGCCCTGGGCGGGGTGCGGGACGAGGCCGAGATCCGCGGCCACCGCCGCACCTACATCGGTTCCATGCCCGGCCGCATCATCCAGAGCCTGCGCCGCGCCGGGGCGAGGAACCCGGTGTTCCTTCTGGACGAGGTGGACAAGCTCGGCGCCGACTGGCGGGGCGATCCCTCGAGCGCGCTGCTCGAGGTGCTGGACCCCGAGCAGAACCACACCTTCAACGACCACTACCTCGAGGTGGACTTCGACCTCTCGCAGGTGATGTTCATCTGCACCGCGAACACGCTGGGCGCGATCCCGCCGGCGCTCGCCGACCGCATGGAGGTCATCCGCCTGCCCGGCTATCTCGAGACCGAGAAGCTGGAGATCGCGAAGCGCTTCCTGGTGCCCAAGCAGCGCGCCGCCGCGGGCCTCGAGGCCGGCGACCTGGAGATCACCGACGAGGCGCTGCGCGACCTGATCCACGGCTGGACGCGCGAGGCGGGGGTGCGGAACCTGGAGCGCGAGCTCGCCGGCGTGTGCCGTAAGGTCGCGCGCCAGAAGGCGGAAGGCACGCTGGAGAAGACCGCGGTGGTCGGGCCCACGGAGCTCGCGGCGTGGTTGGGCGTGCGCCGCTTCACCGACTCCGCCGTGGAGCGTCGCTCGCGCATCGGCGTCGCGAACGGGCTCGCCTGGACCGAGACCGGCGGCGAGCTGCTGACGATCGAGGTGAGCGTGCTGCCGGGGAAGGGCGACCTGCTCCTGACCGGCAAGCTGGGCGACGTGATGCGCGAGTCGGGGCAGGCGGCGCTGTCCTACGCGCGCGCCCGCGCCACGCACCTCGGGCTCGACCGCTGGTTCCACCGCGACATCGACGTGCACGTGCACATCCCCGAGGGCGCGATGCCCAAGGACGGCCCCTCCGCCGGCATCACCATGGCGACCGCACTGGTCTCGGCCCTGACCGGCATCCCCACGCGCGCCGACGTGGCGATGACCGGAGAGATCACGCTCCGCGGCACGGTGCTGCCGATCGGCGGCCTCGTCGAGAAGCTGGTCGCCGCGCGCCGCGCCGGCGTGCGCACCGTGCTGGTGCCGCGCGCCAACGAGAAGGACCTGGGCGAGGTGCCGGAGGAGGTGCGCGCCGACCTCGAGTTCGTGATCGTGGAGACCATGGACCAGGTGCTCGAGCACGCGCTCGACCGCAGCACTCCCGCCGCGGGCGAGCCGGCTTCACTCCCCGACGCGCCGCCGCCGGGGCAGTACGCCCACTGACCCGGGCCGCGCGCGACGCGCGCGGATCCCATAAGGAGGCAGTCGCACCGCCATGACCGTGACGTCGCCGCTCACCGTCGCCCGCACCGCCACGCGCCCGCGCCTGTTCACGCCCGGCCCGGTGGAGATCCCCGTGCGCATCCTGCGCGCGCTGTCGCAGGTACCGCCGCACCACCGCACGGAAGTGTTCCGCGACACCTACAAGCGCGTGAGCGAGGACCTCAAGTGGGTGCACCAGACCCAGGGCGAGGTGCTCATGCTCGCGGCCTCGGGGACCGGCGCCATGGAGGCGACGGTCGTGAACCTGATGGAGCCGGGGAAGAAGGCGCTGTGCCTGATCGGCGGCAAGTTCGGCGAGCGCTGGGGCAACATCTGCAAGGCGTACGCCGTGCCCTACGAGACCATCGACGTGCCGTGGGGCCACGCCGTCCCGGTCGCCGAGGTCGAGCGCCGGCTCGACGCCGACCCGTCCATCAGCACCGTGTTCGGCACGCACTCGGAGACCAGCACCGCCACGCTCCACGACGCGCAGGCACTGGCGAAGGCGACGCGCGCGCGCGGACGCCGCATCGCGCTGGACGCCATCACCAGCCTCGGCGTGCACCCGCTGCCGCAGGACGAGTGGGGCGTGGACGTGGTGGTGACCGGGTCGCAGAAGGGGCTCATGTCCCCGCCCGGGGTCGCCACGGTGAGCCTCGCACCCTGGGCGCTGGACGCCATCGAGGGCGAGCGCTACCCGCGCTTCTACTGGGACCTGCGGAAGGCGCGGAAGAGCCTGCCGAGCGGCGAGAGCGCGTTCACACCCGCGGTGAGCCTGATCTTCGCGGTCGGAGAAGCGCTGGCGATGATGAAGGAGGAGGGCCTGCAGAACGTGCACAAGCGCCACGCGCGGCTCGGCGCCGCGGTGCGTGCGGGCGCGCAGGCGATCGGCTGGACGCTGTTCTCGAAGAGCCCGGCGAACTCAGTCACCGCGCTCGAGCCGCCGGCGGGCGTGGACGCGAGCGCGGTGATCAAGCGCCTGCGCGACACGCACGCCATCACCGTCGCCGGCGGCCAGGACCACACCAAGGGGAAGATGCTGCGCATCGGCCACATGGGCGCCTACGACCTCTCCGATGTGTACGTCATCCTCGGTGCGCTCGAGGAGTGCACCCAGGCGGCACTCGGGCGCAAGGCGACGGGCGCGATCGAGGCGGCGCGGCGCGCGTGGGAAGCGGCGTGAGCGGCCTGGCGTGAGGGTGCTCGCCTGTGACGGCATCGATCCCTCGGCGCTGCAGCGGATCCGCGAG
>DATLUU010000751.1:0-4917 GCA_035577885.1 Verrucomicrobiia bacterium | reverse complement strand
AGCCCGCGCCGAAGCCGTTGTCGATGTTCACCACGGTGACCCCCGCCGCGCACGAGTTGAGCATGGCGAGGAGCGGCGCCACACCCTTCATATGTGAACCGTAGCCGATGCTCGTGGGCACGGCGATGAGCGGCCGGTCGGTGAGCCCGCCCACCACGCTCGGGAGCGCGCCCTCGAGCCCGGCCACCACCACGAGCACGCGCGCGGCGCGGAGCCGGGCGCGATGCGAGAGCAGCCGGTGGAGGCCTGCCACGCCCACGTCGGCGATCAGCTCGGCGCGGCTCCCCATGGAGCGCGCGGTGACGAGGCACTCCTCGGCGACCGGCAGGTCGGCCGTGCCCGCGCAGAGGACGAGCACCCGGCCTCGGGGCCGGGGGGCTCGCTTCCGCAGCACGACGCAGCGCGCGCGCTCGTGGACCTCGGCACGGGGGAACTCGGCGAGCAGCGCCTCGGCCGCCGCGGGCTCCACCCGGGTGGCGAGGACGACCCCGTGGCGCGCGTGCAGGCGGCGGACGATCGCCACCATCTGCTCCGGCGATTTCCCGAGCCCGAACACGACCTCGGGGAAGCCGTTGCGGAGCGCGCGCTGGTGGTCGAGTGCCGCGAACTCGAGCCGCTCGAGCGGCGCCTCGGCGATGCGTTTCGCGGCCCGGCCCGGCGTCACCCGCCCGCGTTTCACCGCCCGGAGCAGGGTCTGGAGCTCAGCCTGTCGCACGCAGGGACTCCATCGCAGACGCCGGCCGCTCGGCCGCGAACGCCTCGAGTCCCTTCGCGGCAAGGTCTCCCAGGTAGGCCTGCAGCAGCTCGGCCATCTCGTGGGCGGTGCGGGCGTGGTTCACCTGCTCGCGCACGCGCGCGGAGTTGGGGAGCCCCTTGATGTACCAGGCCACGTGCTTGCGCATCTCGCGCGCGGCCTGCTCGGGCCCCACCGACGCCTCCATCATCGCCAGGTGGCGCACGCCGGCCTCGAGGCGCTCGGCCGCGGTGGGCGGCGGCAGCGCTTCGCCGCGCTCGACGAGCGCGCGGATGCGGCGGAACACCCAGGGGTCGCCGAACGCGGCGCGCCCGAGCATGACCCCGTCGCAGCCGGTCTGCGCCAGCATGCGCACGGCGTCCTCGGCGCTCCTCACGTCGCCGTTGCCGATCACCGGGATCGCCACCGCGCGCTTCGCCTCGGCGATCATCTCCCAGTGCGCCTCGCCCTCGAACTTCTCCGCGCGCGTGCGGGCGTGGATCGCCACCGCCTTCGCCCCCGCCGCCTCGAGCGTGCGCGCGACCTCGACCACGTTGCGCGAGCTCCCGTCCCAGCCGAGCCGGATCTTCGCCGTGACCGGCAGCGGCGTGGCGGCGCTCATGCGCTCGACGATCGACGCGATGCGGGCCACGTCCTGCAGCAGCGCCGCCCCCGCGCAACGATTCACCACCTTGCGCACCGGGCAGCCCATGTTGATGTCGATCAGGTCGGGGCGCTGCTCCGCCGGCAGATCGGAGAGCACGCGCGCGGCGTCGGCCATGATGAGCGGATCGGAGCCGAACACCTGGATGCCGATCGGGCGCTCCATGGACTGGAACGCGCAGTAATCGAGTGTGTTCCTGCTGCCGCGGACGAGGCCGTCCGACGACACCATCTCGGTGTAGACCGCCGAGGCGCCCTGCTCGCGCGCGAGCTGGCGGAACGGCGAGTCGGACACCCCCGCGAGCGGCGCGAGCACGAACGGCGAGTCGATGGCCACGCCGCCGATCCTGAAGCCGCTCATCGCGCCACCCGCGCGCCGGGCGGGCGGGCCGCCGCGAACGCCGCGACGTCACGGAAGTCGTCGACCGCGGTGTGCGCGACGCCGTTCTCGCGACACCACTCGCGCAGCGATCCGCGCGCGAGCACCTCGTCCGCCGCGAGCGCGCCATGCCGATCGCTGCCGCCGTCACCCACGAGCACGACGCGATGGCCCAGCGCCTGGAAGCGGCGCACGTGCTGCGCCTTGCAGTTGCCGCACTCGTCGCAGGCCGGATCGGCGAATGGGAACTCCGGCGTCACCCGGCCGTCGTCCTCGAATCTCAGGCCGTTCGCCGCCCACGGCAGGTCGCCCAACCCTTCGCGCTCGAGCAGGTCGCGCACGTAGAAGTCGAACCCCTCGCTCACGACCATGACCGCGTCGCCGCGGGCGCGGGCGTCGCGCGCGAACGGCGCGAACGCGGGGTCGAGCGCGAACCCGCGCACGAACGCCAGCGCCTCGTCGCGGCGCGCGTTGATGACCGCGCTCTGCGCGCGGGTCACCTGGCGGTGGCCGATCTCGCCGGCGAACCAGGCGGCGAGCTCGGGTACGCGCTCCGAGGCGCCGCCGGAGAACCGCTCGGCGAACGCCTTGCCGACGTCGCGCGGCGACACCGTGCCGTCGAAATCACAGAGCCAGGCCACCATTGGGATGTGCGCCGCGTTCAGCGCCGCGCGCCCCCCGTGGCCGGCAGCTTGAGGCCGGCGGCGGCGAACACGCCGCGTGCGTCGCCCGCCTTCTTCACCATGTCGAGCGCGCGCAGGTAGATGGGGTCCCTCTC
This sequence comes from Verrucomicrobiia bacterium, assembly GCA_035577885.1. Lineage (GTDB taxonomy): Bacteria > Eisenbacteria > RBG-16-71-46 > RBG-16-71-46 > RBG-16-71-46 > JAIOPA01. The sequence goes on along the minus strand of DATLUU010000751.1, from coordinate 2,364 downwards.
CAGCGACTCGCGCGCCGCGCCCAGGAGCCCGCCCGGGTGGTGCGACATCACCTTGATGAGCGTTGCCGTCGTGTCGGCGGCGATGCGCACGTCGGGCGCCAGCCCGCCGCCGCCGCGCACCAGGCGCCCGGCATCGGTGCGGAACGTGCGCCCGCGCACGCTGTCGGAGGCGGCTTCGTGGTCGGCCTCGCCCTCCTCGTCGTCGGCGTCGTCCTCCGCCGGCGTCGTGCGCTGGCGGTGGATCGAGCGGCCGCTCGGCGTGTAGTAGCGGGACACCGTGAGCTGGAGCGCGCCCTGCGAGCCGCGCAGCGGGTAGATCTGCTGCGACACGCCCTTGCCGAACGTGGTGTCGCCCACGAGCACGGCGCGGTCGTGATCCTGCAGCGCGCCGGCGACGATCTCCGATGCCGAGGCGCTGCCGCCGTCCATGAGCACGGCGAGCGGCCAGCTCAACTCGGGGCGGGCGCGCGTCGACTTGTACACCTGGTCGGCGTCGCTGGCGCGGCCCTTGGTGCTCACCACCGTGACGCCGCTCGGCAGGAACTGCGACGCGATCGCCACCGCCTCGTCGAACGTGCCGCCGGGATTGCCGCGCAGGTCCAGGAGCAGCGCGCGCGCGCCCTGCGTGCGCAGCGTGTCGCACGCTGCGGCGACGTCGGCGGAGGCGTGCTCGGAGAAATGCGCGAGACGCACGTAGCCCACGCCCGGCGCGGCGAGGAACGCATAGGGCACGTTCTTCACCTGCACCTTGTCGCGCTGGAGCTTCACCTCGCGCTCGTCCTCGCCCTGGCGCGCGACGGTGAGCGTGACCATGGTCGCGGGGCCGCCGCGCAGCTTGGCGCCCACCTCGTCGGGCGTCATGCCGAACGTCGAGTGCCCGTCCACCTTGGTGATCACGTCGCCCGGCTCGAGACCCGCCTTCCACGCCGGCGAGCCCTCGATGGGGGCCACGACCACCGGCCAGCCGCCCTTCTGGTCGACCGTGGCGCCGATGCCGTCGAAGCTGCCCCGGATGGCGCCGCGCGTGGCGCGAAACTCGTCGGGATCGAGGTAGCGCGACCACGGATCGAGCGCGCGGGTGACGCCGCGCATCGCGCCGGTGACGAGCTTGCCCGTGTCCACCGGATCCACGTAGTTGGCCTGCACCGTCTGCAGCACCTCGATGAACAGGTCGAGGCCGCTGTAGAGCCCGCTCTCCGCGCGCGCGCCCGCCCACCAGCCGAACGCGAACAGGACGCCGAGGACGCCCCCGAACAGCACGCGACGACGGATCAAGCCACCTCCAGATGGGCGGGGCCGGTCGGCGCGCGGCGGACGCGGAAGGGTCCCTTGGGACGGCGGGGAAACGTGGAGAATCACCACGACTATAGCGGCTCGGCCCCGCCCCGTCAGCCGGCGTCAGCCCCTTGCGGCTGGCGCGAGCGGGAGCCTCGAGGCGACCGCGGACCACACCCGTTCAGCAAGCTCCAGGGGCGGCCGGTCGGCCTCCAGCACGGTGAAGCGCGCCGGCTCGGCCCGGGCGAGCTGCAGGTAGCGCTCGCGCACCCGGGCATGGAACGTCTCGGACTCGAGGTCGATGCGGTTGGCGCTGCCGTGCGCGGCCGCCCGGCGGGCGAGACCCAGCTCCGGGTCGAGGTCGAAGAGCAGCGTGAGGTCGGGCACGAGCGCGCCGGTGGCGGCGCGGTTCCACGACGCGAGCATGGCGGCGTCGAGCCCGCGGCCGCCGCCCTGGTAGGCAAGCGTGGAATCGGTGTAGCGGTCGCAGAGCACGACCCGCCCCGCCTCGAGCGCGGGCCGGAGCCGTGTCGCGACCAGGTCGGCGCGCGCCGCGACCATGAGCAGCGCCTCGGGGAGCGCGCCCACCGAAGCTCCCGGATCGAGCAGCAGCGCGCGGATCGACTCGGCGAGCCGCGTGCCGCCGGGCTCGCGCACGACGAGCGGGTCGAAGCCCGCGCGCCGGAGGCGCTCCTCCAGTCGCGCGAGCTGAGTGCTCTTGCCCGAGCCTTCACCGCCCTCGAATGTGACGAACAACCCGCCCACGGATCAGCGCGCGGTGCTCGACCTGCGCCGCGGCTTCTTCGCCGCACGAGCCGGCTGGTGGCCGTTCTCGCTCGTGTCGCCGTTCGAGGCCGCCTTCGTGCGCTTCGCAGTGGCCCCGTTCGTCGCGGCCTTCGCGCGCTTCGCCGGGGCGCTGCGGCCGTTCGTCGACGCCGTCGAGGCATCCTTCGCCACCGCGACCGGCGCGCTCTCGCGCTTGAGGATCGGCGGCGCCACGCGCATGCGCGCCTCCACCGCCTTCGGCGACTTGATGAACTCCTCGACCAGCTCGCGGGCGACGTCGTCCGGGATCTGCACCGGCGGCGA
>DATLUU010000750.1:0-6049 GCA_035577885.1 Verrucomicrobiia bacterium | reverse complement strand
CAGCAGAAGTCCGACTGGGGCTCGGTGGCCGTCGCCGGCGGCGGCAAGAAATAGGATCGGGTTCGTGCTCTACAGGCCCCTCGCCCCACCCGGGCGGGGGGCCGTGACGTACCAGAGGGCGGGGCCGATCCGCCGGGCGCGAGGGGTCCGCCGCGCTGCCGATCCGACGGCCGAATCCAAGTAACCCCTTGTCCATGATGCGATTGACAGCGTAGGGGCCTGCGGGTACGGTACCGCGCGTCCAGCCTCCGGGACACGACTATCCCGGACATCACGGGCTGGAGGGCCCAGGAGGGAGTGATGACGAAGGCCGATATCGTGGACCAGATCTCCGAGCGAACGGGCCTCACCAAGAAGGACGTCGCCGAAACGGTCGACTGCTTCTTGAACGCCGTGGCCAAGGCGCTCTCCGATGGTCATCACATCGAGATCCGCGGCTTCGGCACGTTCCGGGTGAAGGACCGCAAGTCACGCATCGCCCGTAACCCTCGCACCGGCGAGGCCGTGCCCGTGCCGCCGCGGCGCGTGCCCGTATTCAAGGTGTCCAAGGAACTCAAGGACATGGTGTCACAGCAGTAACGCGGCTCGCTGCAGCGCGCTCCCCACTTTTCGAAGCGGCCGGGTCAGAAGCAGGACTCGGCCGCTTCGCTGTGTGCGACAGGGAGTTCCGGCGGCGAGCAAGGTCTCAGCGCTTCGTCGGCTCCGGATTCGACTCGAGCCACGCCCGCATGTCGGGCAGCACGTCGCTGTCGGGCTGGAGCCGCTCGAGCGCGTGCACGGCGTCGCGCATCGCCTCGCGGTCTCCGACCGCGCTCGCCGCGGCGGCGATGCCGCGCCAGCCGATCAGCAGATCTGGATCCAGCGACACCGCGTGGCGATAGCGCGCCAGCGCCTCCTGCGGACGATCCATCATGGTCAGCGCCATGCCCTGCTCCGCGAACGTGCGCGGGTTGGGCGCCGCGTCGGCCGAGCGCTCGAGCAGCGCCAGCGCGTGCACGAAGTCGCCGCGGCCGTAGTGCATCATCCCCATCGTCGAGAGGCCGCGCGCGCGCTCCGAGGGGTCGCGGTCCGGCGGCCCGATGAGGATCGATTCCGCGCGCGCCCACGTGCGCGCGCTGTCGGTCTGGAGCGCTGCGAACTGGAGCGCCGGACATGCGGCGCTCACCGCGAGCGGCAGGGCGAGCCAGCGCGCTCGCGGCTCGGCGCCGAGCACCGCGACCACGCGCCAGGCCACGACCGCCGCGAGCGCAACGCCCGCGAACGCGAACACGTCCCAGTCGCGCGACAGGCCCTGTTGCGGCTGCACCACGACGAGCAGCACCAGCGGCGGGAGCGCGAGCGCGGCGAGCGCCAGCGTCTCGCGCGCGGGCGGACGCGGGGCGAGGAACGCGAGCAGCGGCAACAGCAGCACGAGCGGCACCAGCAGGCAGAGCGTGTGGAACACGTCGGCAACGTGCGACGGCGAGAGAGCCAGGCCGAGCGTATGAGCGAGGCCACCGGTGAGGTGTCGTTCGCGATCGAACGAGCCCATCACCTGGACGAGGCGCGGCGCCACGAGCGCGAGCACCACGAGCGGCGCCAGCGCGCCGGCGATCGCCGCCGGCCGCTTCCACGTGCCCGCGCGCACGACGAGCGCCACCGCGACGAGCCACGCCGGCAGCAGCGCCAGCGCCGAGCGATGGAGCAGGAGCCCCAGCGCCACGCTCGCACCCACGGTGCCGAGCCCGCTGCCCTCTCGAGCCGCACGCACCACGCCCACCGCGGCGATGCCGGTCAAGCAGGCGACCTCGACCGAGGCCTTGCCGTAGCCATTGTCCAGCGCGAGCGCGCCGGTGCATGCGGCGATCGCGCCGATCGCGATCGCCAGCTCGGCCCGCGCACCCAATGCCGTGGCGAGCCGCCAGCCGGCGAGTGCGGTCAGGAACGCGAGCACGGCGCCCTCGGCGCGACCCGCCTCGTCGGCGTTCCACGGCGTGTGCTCGCTCGCCCATCGCGGGAGGTCGTGATGAAGGACCAGGTCCGCGCGCATCGCCTGCGCCGCGAGCTTCTCCGGCTCGGCGATCGCGGCGAAGGCACCGTGGCGGAGGCTCGCATCGCCGGTGAAGAGCGCGCGGTCGGGGTGCGCGAGCATGAACAGCGCGAGGCACCCGGCGAGCCCCACCGCGAGCAGTGCCTGCGCGCGCGCGCTCCGGGGCACGAGCCGCGCCGTGGCGCGCGCGAGCGCGGGCACGTGGAGCGCGAGTGGCAGCGCCAGGCCCACGACCGCCGCGAGCGGGCCCACGTCGCGCCCCAGGTCCAGGCCCCACAGGTAGCGCCCCGGCAGGAGTGCGGCGAGCGCTCGCAGCGCGAGCAGGCCGATCGAGGCCGCCCACAAAGCGCGAGCCGCGGAGGGCGGCGGGCCCTCCGCGGCTCGTTCGGCTCGTTCGACTCGGGGCGCCGTCGCGCCCGGCTTCGCCGCGGCCGCGGCCGCGAGCCGCGACATCAGCGCCGGTTGTCGCGCAACACCAGCAGGCGCACGAGCTGGAGCGCGGCCACGGCCGCCGCCGCCACGTACGTGAGCGCCGCGGCGTCCAGCACCTTCTTCGCGCCCGCCACCTCCTGCGGCATCACCGCGCCGGTGCTCGTCAGCTCCGCCAGCGCGCGCTTCGAGGCGTCGAACTCCACCGGCAGCGTGACCAGGTGGAATAGCACCGCACCGGCGAAGAACACGATACCCAAGTCCATGAGCAGTCCGGCGAACGGCAGCCGCGGCCCGATCAGCAGGCCGATGAAGAACAGCGGCATCGCCGCCGCGCTCGCGATGCCCGCGGCCGGGGCGATGCCGGTGCGGAACTGGAGCGGGAAGTAGCCCTGCTGGTGCTGGAGCACGTGGCCCACCTCGTGGGCGGCCACCGCGATCGAGGAGATCGAGCCGCCGTCGAAGTTGGGCGAGGACAGCCGCACCGTGCGCGTGCGCGGGTCGTAGTGGTCGGACAGCATGCCGCCCACGGCCTCGACCTGCACATCGGTGACGCCGTTGCGCTGCATGATCTGGCGCGCCATGTCGCGGCCGGTGAGACCGTTCGCGGCGCGCACGCGGGAGTACTGCTGGAACGTGCTCTGCACCCTCCACTGCGCCCACATCGCGAAGCCGAGGGCGGGGAGGAGCAGGATGTACGTGGGATCGAAGAACGGGAAGAACATGTGGGGATGGCTCCGGTCTGGGACGGCACAAGGGACACGGTGCCTTCTTCAAGATGGCACCGGACTATGGTTCACCTCTATTCGACGTGGCAGCATGCGTCCAGTTGTCAGGCGGCTGCAAGACCGGTCAAGGCCCTTCCGCCATGCGGATACACCATCCTATCCGCTATGCTCCCCGTGCCATGACGCTCCCGCCCGTCGACCTCCGCAGCGACACGGTCACCCGGCCCACCGCCGCCATGCGCCGCGCCATGGCCGAAGCCGAGGTCGGCGACGACGTCTTCGGCGACGATCCCACCGTGATCGAGCTCGAGCGCCGCGTCGCTGTACTCGCCGGCAAGGCGGCGGCGCTGTTCGTGCCCAGCGGCACCATGGGCAACCAGCTCGCCGTGCACGTGCAGACGCGGCCGGCCGACGAGGTGCTGCTCGAGGCCGAGTCGCACATCTACTTCTACGAGCAGGGCGGCATCGCCGCGAACTCGGGCTGCCTCGCCCATCCGCTCCGCGGCGAGCGCGGCGTGCTGCCGCTCGACACGCTGATCGCGGCGCTCCGCGACGACGACGATCACGTCGCGCGCGTGACGTTGATATGCGCCGAGAACACGCACAACCGCGCCGGCGGCGCCGTGGTGCCGCTGGTACGGCTGCGCGAGCTGGCGGCGCTCGCGCGCGAGCGCGGCCTCAAGCTCCACCTGGACGGCGCGCGGCTCTGGAACGCGAGTGTCGCCACCGGCATCCCGATCGCCGACTGGGCGGCGTGCGCCGACACGGTGATGATGTGCTTCTCGAAGGGCCTGGGCGCGCCGGTCGGCTCCATCCTCACCGGGCCCGCCGACACCATCCGTGCCGCGCGGCGTGCTCGCAAGCGCTGGGGCGGCGGCATGCGCCAGGTCGGCATCCTCGCCGCGGCGGCGCTCCACGCCATGGACCACCACGTCGCGCGCCTCGCCGACGACCACCGGCGCGCGAAGCGTCTTGCGGACGGGTTCGCGCGCGCGCCGGGAGCACATGTCATCACACCGGACACGAACATTGTTTTCGTGGACCTCACTCCGGATGCTCCCGATGCACGCGCGGTCGTGAAGGGGCTCGCCGCGCACGGCGTGCGCATGAGCGCCTATGGTCCGCGCCGCGTGCGCGCGATCGCGCACCTGGACGTGGACGACGCCGGCATCGAGCGGGCGATCGAGGCGTTCCACACGGTCCTCGGGGCGCCGGAGCGCTCGACGGCGACGTCCGGCGCGGCCCGCGGGCCGGCGCTGGCACCGGGGCCGGGCGCGAAGCACTGAGATTCCCGACGAATACTCAGGTGAACTGTGGACGGTCATTTACGCGCGTGCTACGGTGGTGGCGTAATTTCGGCACCGGTCTCCCGCCTCTCCACAAGGATCAGGAGTGACCCACGAGCGACCTTCCGGCCGCCCCGGCACCTTGTTCCTGGTGGCGACGCCGATCGGCAACCTCGAAGACGTCTCCGCGCGCGCGCTGCGCGTGTTGCGCGAGGTCGACCTCGTGGCGGCCGAGGACACGCGGCACACGCGGCGGCTCCTGCAGCACTTCGGAATCGCTGCGCGCGTCGTGAGCCTGCACGAGCACAACGAGCGCGCTCGTGCGACGTCTCTGGTGGAGCGGTTGCGGGGAGGTGAATCGGTGGCCTTGGTGACCGATGCGGGCTCGCCGGGGATCGCCGACCCGGGTTTCCCGGTCGTTCGGGCGGCCGTGGCCGAAGGCGTGCGGGTGGAGAGCATCCCGGGACCGAGCGCGGTGATCGCCGCGCTGCAGGTCTCGGGGCTTCCGACCGACGCGTTCCTCTTCGCCGGCTTCCTCCCCCCGCGCGCCGCAGCACGGCGGAGACGCCTCGAGGAGTTGTCCGAGCTGCGTGAAACCGTGGTGGTGTTCGAGTCACCCCATCGCATCGAGGCGTGCCTCCTCGACCTCGAAGTGGTGTGGGCCCAGCGGCCCATCGCGTTGGTGCGCGAGCTCACGAAGGTGCACGAGCAGGTGTTGCGCGGCACGCCAGGCGAGGTGCGCGAGGCGCTTCGGGCCGAGTGGCGGCGCGGCGAGATGGTGCTCGTGCTGGGGGGCGCGACGCGCGCGTCGCGAGCCCGGGCCGGGTCGCGCCGGTCGGATTCGCGCGACGAAGGAAGCGAGCAGGAGGAGATGGAATGACGGGGCGGGAGGCCATGAGCACGACATCGGACGGCGGGGTGGGCGGCGATTACAAAGTCGTCCTCAAGCGCCTGACCCACCAGCTGCTCGACCCGATCGTGCGCGGCATGCTCGCGATCGGTCTGCAGGCCGACCACCTCACCCTGCTCGGCTTCGCGCTGTCGCTCGGCGCGGCCGTCGCGTTCGCGATCGGCAAGTTCCGGATCGCGGCCTCGATCGCGCTCGCCTCCGGGCTCTGCGACATCCTCGACGGCCAGCTCGCGCGCCTCGGCGGCCGGGTCACGCGGTTCGGCGCCTTCCTCGACTCCACGCTCGATCGGGTCGCCGAGGCGGGGCTGTTCGTGGGGATCGCGTGGTACTACGTGGCGCAGCTCGTGGACATGACCATCAACCCCGGGCGAGTGATCGCGAACGCCCAGCACAACCTGTATCCCCTCACGTTTGCGTTGACCGCGCTGAACGCGGTCCTTGGGCTCGTGGGGTCGTTCATGGTGTCGTACACGCGGGCGCGGGCCGAGGGGCTCGGGCTCGAGTGCAAGGTGGGCTGGTTCGAGCGGCCGGAGCGGCTGGTGGTGCTGATCGTCGCCGGCTTCTTCGGGCTCGGTCCAGTGATCCCGGGCATGCTGATCGTGCTCGTGGTGTTCTCGTACGCCACCGCGATCCAACGGATGGTACACGTGTGGAAGATCACCCGCTC
>DATLUU010000749.1:0-2452 GCA_035577885.1 Verrucomicrobiia bacterium | reverse complement strand
ATGTTCGACATCCTGTCGCCCTCGGGATGGGCGCTCTACATGCTCGGCATGACGGGTGGCGTGGCGACGCAGTACGGCCACTGGTGGACGCTTCTCACCGCAGTGTTCCTGCACGGGAGCCTGCTGCACCTGCTGTTCAACATGGTAGTGACGCGACAGTTCTTTCCGCAGGTGATGGATCTCTACGGCTCGGCGAGGGCCTGGGTGATCTTCGTGGTCGCGGGCATCATCGGCTTCGCCGTCTCGAACCTCGCCGCCCCGCGCGTGCCCACGATGGGCGCGTCGGGCGCCATCTTCGGCCTGCTGGCGGCGCTCATCGTCTACGGGCGGCGCACGCACCAGCACGCGGTGGCGCAGCGCCTGTGGATGTCGGCCGGCATGATGTTCCTGTTCGGCTTCATCATGCCGTCGGTGAACAACTGGGCGCACGCGGGCGGGTTCGCGGGCGGTTTCGTGGCCGCCGAGGCGCTGTCGTTCTCGGGCCGGCGCGAGAGCCCGATGCTGCTCGGGATCGCGTGGGGGTCGGCGCTGCTGGTCGTGGCGGCGTTCACGCTGCAGCTCCTCTGGCTCGTCGGCATTCGGTTCTGAGTAGGGAGGAGAGGAAGCGATGGCCGTGAAGAAGCGCTGCGCGTGGGCGGGCATGACCGACCCGCTCTACCTCGAATACCACGACCGCGAGTGGGGGGTGCCGTCTCGCGACGACCGCCACCTGTTCGAGATGCTGATCCTCGAGGGCGCGCAGGCGGGGCTGTCGTGGTCCACGATCCTCCACAAGCGCGCGGCCTACCGGAAGGCGTACTTCGGATTCGATCCCGAGCGGGTGGTGCGGTTCGGCGCCGCCGACAGGCGCCGGTTGCTCGCGGATGCCGGCATCGTGCGCAACCGGCTCAAGGTCGACGCCTCGATCGCGAACGCGAAGGCGTTCCTCGAAGTGCAGGAGGAGTTCGGCAGCTTCGCGAAGTTCGCCTGGGGCTTCGTCGGGGGCGCGCCGCTCGTGAACGCGCGGCGGACGATGAAGGACGTGCCGGCGCGCACGCCCGAGTCGGACGCGTTCTCGAAGGAGCTCAAGCGCCGCGGGTTCAAGTTCGTCGGCTCCACCATCATGTACGCGTTCATGCAGGCGGTGGGCATGGTGAACGACCACGCGGTCGACTGCTTCCGCTACGGGCCACTGTCGCGGAAGCGCGCCCGCCGGTGACCGGCTCGCTGCTCGACGCCGTGAGCGAGGTGGCCGCACTCGCCGGCGCCGAGGCGATGAAGCACTTCCGCGGCCGGCTCGACGTGGAGGCGAAGTCCGACGGCTCGCCCGTGACGCGCGCCGACCGCGATTCCGAGCGCGTCGCGCGGACATGGGTCGAGCAGCACTTTCCGAACGACGGCATCCTCGGCGAGGAGTTCGGCGAGACGCGTCGCGGCGCGCCGCGGCGCTGGCTCGTGGACCCGGTCGACGGCACGCACGCGTTCGTCAAGGGCGTGCCGCTCTGGGGCACGCTCGTGGCCGTGGCCGAGGGCGAGCACGTCCTCGCCGGCGCCGCCGAGTTCCCCGCGCTTGGCGAGCGGCTCGTCGCCGCGCGCGGCGAGGGTTGCTGGTGGAACGGCACGCGCTGCCACGTCTCGGACGTCTCCACGCTCGCCGAGGCCACCGTGCTCGCCACCGACGTGGGATTCCGTCGCTCGCCCGAGCGCGGCGAGCGCTGGCGCGCGCTCAGCACCCGGGTGGCGAACGCGCGCACGTGGGGCGACTGCTACGGCTACCTGCTCGTGGCGACCGGCCGCGCCGAGTTGATGGCCGATGGCAGCCTGTCGCCATGGGACGCCGCCGCGCTTCAAGTCGCGGTGGAGGAGGCCGGCGGCGTGTTCACCGACTGGGGAGGCCGCGCCACCGCGTTCAGCGACGGCGCGGTGGCGACGAACGCGGTACTCGCCCCGGCGTTGCGGCGCGAGCTGGGCATTCCGGGTTGAGAATTCCCCTTTGCCGCACGCCTCGACGAGCGCATCATCGCTGCGCCGCCCGAGGAACCTTGCAGCATGACTGTCGCTCGTCTCGTTGCGCTGGCCGGTGCCCTGTCCCTCGCCACGGTCCTTGGCTGCGTCCAGGAGCCCACGCGACCCACCGGCCTCGCCGCTCCGCACGCCGCTCGCGAGCGCGGCATCCCGACGTTCACGGTCATCCACATGTTCCTGGGCGCCTCTGCCAGCACCGGGTCCCCCGCGAACCGGGTCACGATCCGCGCCAACGTGGTGAATGCCAGTTCGAAGCAGGTCTGGAGCAACGGCTGCTGCGGATCCTCGGATATCAACATGACCGTGCTGGGGCCCGATGGAAAGGCTGTCCTGCTCTCCGATCCCAGGTACCCCTTCTTCCCTCCTGATTGCCCCTGCGGCCCGGTGCCTCTTCGACCCGGTGAGAACCTGTCCAGCGGCTTCACCTTCACCGGGACACTCTTCGTCC